>JAHOYU010000175.1 GCA_019038625.1 Candidatus Latescibacterota bacterium
ACTACGGCCCGTTGGCTGTCGGAATAGACGCGTCCGAGCTGTTCCTTTATTATTCGGGCGGCCTGTACACTGATCCGGCCAGCGCTGCCGAGTTGAACCATGTCGTGGTCCTTGTCGGCTGGGATTCTCAGGGTTGGATAATAAAGAATTCATGGGGGACCGGCTGGGGAGAAGACGGATACGGTCATATCGCCTTCGGCGCTATCATGCAGCATAGCTACGTCTTCGCCTGCGTCTCCACTCCAGTCAGTGTGGAAAAGAGCACCTGGGGTTCGCTCAAGCAATTGGGGCGCTGACGCTGGAAGTCCACGCCAGCTCTTTATACGCTCAAGAACACGTACTATTCGTTCTCCTGACAGTGATGTATCTATCTCGATATCCAAGATCTCTCTTACTCCTTCATCAAGCACATTAAAGGTCCTGAACCGGCGACCTATATAAAGCGTGTCGTGCATAAATTCTATCGACCAGACAGCGTTGGGCTCAGCAGGCACCTCAAGAGTCTCATGGGTTCGCACAGGTAGCCGCTTCTTTGTCTTGCGCCGTTGGTTCAGGCCTAGCTCCTTGTATACCCGGTATATCCGCTTGTGATTCCACCGGTGGCCATCCAGCCTGATCCGATCAAAACACTTCCAGAACCCCCAGCGTATGTTGTCTTCCATAAGCTCCTGAAGTGCATCTATCACTTCTCGATCTCTTGCCAGCTTATCTACCAACGGCCGGTACCAGGCTGAACGTGATTGTCCTACCGCCCCGCATGCTTTTCGTATAGACAGTTTCTTCTCCGCCACCAGATACTCTGCCACTTCTCGCCTCTTTGGTAGCGTAAGCTCCCATACACATACTGACAAGCAATTTTCACTTCAGCTCAGGGGGGCAATAATCCCGTCCATTACCTTTGAATAGGAACTGATTTACTTACTAATATTTCATTGAAGATTGTCATCGTATGAAAATGTACAATTATCCTTTTGGAGAATAACCAAGTTATTTAGTTGCACTAAAATTGGGGGAAGTCCCCCTATCTGATCACCTACTAACTATTTCGTGAGGACATGACTCCAAATCACACGAACATTATAACATTACAAATATTCATTTCGATCAATATTTACAGACGTTCATCAGTTAAATATCGACTCAATGATATTCTCCACGAGATTTCCAGGATCGATATTTGGCCGTAGTATTATCCCGAGGTTCCCGGTGAATACTCCAACTAATCCAATAAGTGAAAAGTAGAATGCTTTCCTTGGAAGGATAATAATAAGTATTGTGTAAATAATCACCCAACCCAGCATAATGCCAAAAGCACGCAAGATCGCTATCTTTTTAGCGGAATAGTATTTTTTATTTAAAATTAGTCCTTCCTTAATACTGTTTATTCTCACTTTTCTCAAAGCTGCCAGCATTTTAAATCCTTTCCGCATCTCCATCCCCGTTAATCCAAAAGGCACAAGCACTAGATAACAGACAGGTATTATGACAACAACGAATATTACAAGAGACAGAATTAGACCAAAGATAGAACCAAGTATATTCTTAAAGGATATAACCGTCTTTAACTTACTCTTTATTTTTATAAATATTGGAACTGAAGGATCGAGGCTGTCGAGAATAGGAATATCGGCCGTCACCGCTTCAGTTTTTGAAAAGCTCATTGCTACATACCCATAATTGCTTGCTCTTTTGTAACGTGCTCGACAATAGAATCCTTTTTCGTTCACTCCATATATACGTTCTATGGTTGAGTATGGAAAATGATTATTCACTCTCCTTTCCTCCTTGAGTTCCCCCATACCGACAAACATATTTCGATCACTATCAGCAAATTTTTCAAGGTCAATATTTAAACCTGATTTATATGCGTAAAGTCCGAGACTAATTAACTGGTCCGGTGACGTAATACTGAACCTGAAGAAAGATTCTGGATCATCCACCCTATTCAGATGCCATCCCTCAGGCATTCTGACTGAAAAGTGGTATTCTATATCTGAGACGATACTGGAATTGGAATCGTCAAGATCAGTTCCTGGATGAAAGTACCCTTCCAGCGCCCAAATAGTAACAAAAGCTATTGAAAGAATAATGAGGAAGTAAATCAGAGCAGATAACCAGTCTATAGATTTAAATAATGTTTTTATCTTCAAATCCATACAAGTTACTCCTCAATTTATTACTGATCGCCTTGAAGTGCTGCTAGAAGATTCTTATCGATTCGAGTACCAGCATTACGGCTTCAGTACCAAATCCGATTACTTTATCTATGATCTTTTTCATGGATGGATCATCCATCATTTCCGCGAAAAGTTTTTCCTGTTCTTTGGCCCACAGCTCCGGATCCTGTATTGAATTTACTTCATCGATCCTGTTATTCCAGTATTCCGCTTTTGACTTGAGTTGATGCACATCGTATCTAGTCAGCTCGGTATCGAAATCAAGCAGGTTGATCATAATGTTTGCCATCGGATTTTCAGTCTGCCCAATTATCTCAGAAAGGTAAAGAGTTTCTACGAAGTAATACCAGCTACCGTATATCGACGCGCAAAGAGTGGCTCCGGCGACAAGTATTATGACTATTTTTTTCACTTATCCCTCACATTCAGCTTATCAATCTTCCAGATAACTTAGCCAAAGTTTTCCAGACCCAGGGCAATTTCGTCTTGTTGTCTATGATTTTTGTCTTTGACTGTCTTGCGAGGCTGATCGACCTTCCCGAATCGGTAAAGGAACATCTGCTGAATCCGGCATTACTCCACATCCCTATCCTGACTGCCTTTTTCCTGTTGTCCGAAAACTTACAATCCGACAGATCGATAGATACTCCTCCGAATACTTTTATACCTGGACCGAGATTTCCTTTGAATCCCCCTGTCTGTACGGACATGTCGAGGTGTCCTATTCCAAGTATTCCTTCGAGATGATTATTTTCGAATTTAGTCCCCCTGATACTGACTGCCCCGGGCTTTCCTTCATCCTGTTTTCCGACCAGAGTCACTCCCGGTCCCATGTTGTTATTTATTTCGTTTTCTTTGAATGAAACTGATTCTACTTCGTCCATATATATTCCGCACAACCCGTTACCCAGAATCGTCGATTCATTGATTTCCAGCTCCCTGACACCCACAGCCCACATCCCACACCTGTAGTTCTTTTCCATTATTATTCCCTGCAATATTATCTCGGACAATGGACCAGCAAGGATCCCGCTTTCTCTGCAGTTCCTCGCGGCAGTGCTTTTCAGTTTTGCTTTGGAGCCCTTACCCAGAATCAGACCATTCCCTCCGGGTCCGTCAACGATGCAATTGATGATATCCGCCGTTCCTCCATCCACCACTCTGATTCCAGCAGCATTCCCACGGAAAAATTTACATGCCTCCAATCTGACTGCTTCATCAACTCTTCCAACAACGAATTGATCGGCCCCTGAGTCCGAGATTTCCACATCTTTATACAAACCCGTGGCTGAGTTCTGGAGCAGGATTCCAGAACCCCGTGAATCCCTTATCTTTGTATTTGACACCGTCGGTCTCGCACCAGACATGACATAGATACCGACACCGCATCCATCCAATTTACAGTCATCGATATTGGATGCTGATCCATCGATAACTATTATTCCCGCTCCTGAAATGTCTTTTATCTTGTTATTTTCCAGAGTTATGCCCGAATCTCCGGAAACCTGAATACCGTTTCCTTTGCCATCAGCTATAGTACATCTTATCATTTCTGTCCCCGGGCAATCCTCAATTCGGCAGGCTACCGATCCAGAATCTATCATTTTACTATCCGACAACAACAGTTTTCCTTTAGACGCAATTACCTGCTCTATTCCACCCACAAAGGACGAATTCGAGACCGAACATTCCCCGCCAATGATCTCCAGATGGGAAGCACTTCTCCCCCTGAGTTTGATCTCGTCCAGACTCAGATGGTCCGGAGCCTCCAAATTGATGGATCTCGTACAGCCATCGACATCAACTTTTCTTATTCCCCCATGCGATCCACTTGATTCCAATCCTATAGCAAATCCAGAGATTTTCAGACTGGATAGTTCAAGTGCATTCTCGGCAACGCCTATTATGCCCGTCCCCCTGGGTTTAAAGAGTTCCGTGTTTTTCTGTTTGCCTTCCTGACCGGCCACTACACCATTAATGCTTGTTTGCGATACAGTTAAGCTCGCACCACGCTCACATTTTATTCCATAATCTCCCGGTTGGCTGATAGACGATCCGGTCAATATGAACATCGCTTTTTCTTGAATATTTATCCCAAGCCCTTTCCTGCAGTCAAAACGGCACCCATCCATTTTCAAACATCCGGTGTGGATGTCAACGAGAGGAAATCCGCCTTCGTCCAGGCCCCGAAACACACTGATATCGTTTAGGACAACATCCTCACTGAAAACCTTTATTGCCGGAGACGAAACAGTCTCGAGGAATACCTCTCCTCCTCCACCATCTGCTTTTTTCAGGGTTATTGGCTTATCGATTATAACCGGTTCCCTGTATCTCCCTGGTGGTATCTCAATAATCCCGCCAGGTTTCACTGCAAGTACCGCGTCACGTATGTTCTCTATACCGGAATCCGACCCCAGGAGAACACTATCCAGATAGTTGAGATGTGCCCCGGCCTCTTCCTCCGTCTGGACCAAAGGAGTGTCGCATGACCTGTAGCAGACAAAACCGTTAGCTGCCGCGTTTTCGTCTAGCCATTTTCTTCTGCATGCCGGACAGATATACATATTATTCCTTGATTTCATCAAGGTTGCTTTGTGATCGTCTTAACTTCAGATTTATTCTTCTGGCGACTTCACTGAACAAGTCATCCCCAAGATCCAGCGCCGGATCAACCACTATATCCGTATCGCTCGGTTCCGAAACCGTGAAAATCGCTTTTCCCTGGATAACCGGTGTTTTCCCAAGTTTGTGCATGTTGATCACCGTCCCAGGTGCCGGTTTTCGTACCTGTAATCTCTCCTGCCCGGACATGATATTGTATTCTTCACCCCTCATATTATCTTCCTCTTCCTGATCATGATAGGTCACACCAGAAAGATCCGGTCCGGAGTTTTTCCATCCTGCTCGTTTTACTTCGCGGATAGAGCTTATCTGTCTATATGCCCGTCCTTTTTCAGTCTTTTTTTCAATAATTGTTTCAACAACTTCTTCTGTCACTTCGTTTATTTCCGCGCTTTCGATTTCCTCGATTTCTACGGGATCATCTACGTCCCCTACTACAACCTCATCCTCTTCAATCGGAACCTGAAGCATTGTATCGTCTACCTCAATTCCCTGGTCATCTGAGACCACATCAGGTTCTCCCCGGCTTCTTTTTCGAGTCTTAACTCTGCTGATCGCATCCTTTATCCAATTTATTATCTTCATGCTGTTTGTCCGCCATTTTCCACAGTATTTTTTTCATGTCTCGAATCGAATTCCCCTTCCAACCCGAGCACAGATATCATTTTTGATTCTTTCCCATCGATTCTACGATCGGAAAACACCATGGCCTGGACAAGCATCTGCCCGAGTGAAGAGATGCCAATACCAGAATTGGCAAAACATCCATTACTGAGTGGGTCGAAGGTGTCGCGCCTGCGCCGAAAAACAGTCTCGGGCCGGTACCTTATCCAGGATGAGATGTACTCCTCGATAGAAGTGATATTATCCTGGCGATTAAGCAGTTCTTTGACTCCGTTTCCAATTGCAGCAGGCTCTCTTTTCATCCAATCCTTTTCGCCCATTTCGAGAACCAGCTCCGAGAGTTCCTCTTCGCCTATAACAAGACATAGCTCGTAACTTTTACAGAATTCTCTTATCACTGAATTGTGTCGTTTCCCTATTCGGCCTGACACAGTGGCGGACAGATACATTATCTCCAGCAGGTCCCTTACGATATCTAGAGGTTCCGGTCCGGTCCAGGTCATCTCAAGATTTTCTTCCTGTTCTTCCTTCGATACGATGAAACTCCTGTCCGAGAGTTTAAGTCGTGAATCCCTGAATCGTAGCGCTCCAGCGTGATTACCAGCGGGGAGATAATGGTACTGTGATATCTTATTGAACGAAAACAAGGTCGAGAATACTCGTCCTGCGGCCTTACCTTTACCAACGGCTCTCAGATCCTGGCATGCAAAATCTACTGGCTCAGATGGATCTATCTGCGGAAGTGGAGTAAGTCCATCCAGAAATAGATCGGGGACTGGTGATGTTTTCGGATGCCTCGATTCTTCCTCCAGTGCCAGGATCTCTTCAAGTGTTTTGACCCGGAGCTTACGAAAAACAAGGATAAGAATGATCCATATCACGATTAATGATCCGGATATTATCAGATGAGTGTTCCTGTCGATCGGGATCCGGGAAGACAGTTCAAAAAGAGGCCTGATTGAATCAGATAGTGCTAGCAGAGAAGTCGATGCCAGGACTGTCATTAGAATAATACTGAGATTCCCGAAAAGGATCTTACTCGTTCCTTTTCGGAAAATCGCTGCTCTATACCCTTTTAATCGGGTAAACAACTTCGCCGATCTCTTCCAGAAAAGCCACTCCCTGTACCGGTCTATCGAATAAATAATGTTTGCGAGAGAAAGAGTCACAGAATACCAGAGGAGAACCAGGAGCATCATCGCAGTTCTCACGGAGAGAAAAACAAGACTGTCCGATATGACCTGCAGAACCTTCCGGATGAAACTCTCAGTGTATCTGAATATCGTCCAATCGGGAAATTCATCGACTTTCAGCAACTCTATCGAGTTGTTGAGAAGCAAGGCAGCCTTCTCCGGAGTCAGGAAATAAAAATAGACCGCGGATGATATGGCAATTATTGAAAAGACGAGCGGGATCAGAGGATCGGAAGGGATATTGTCGATACTCGTAAATCTACGCGGCAAAAACAGCCTGGATAGATGCAGGATACTGCCGACCGGCGGCAAAAGCCTGCGTATCAGGCGAAGAGGCTTATCTCGCAAGAATCGCCTTAATGGTGCCACCGAAATGCTGTATCCTGGTTCTATTACGGATGACGCGGACGGCAATCCTGTTTCAGTACTTTTGGACATTCCTGTCATAGTAGGTGTCATCAATCAGACTCTGCTTTTCCTGACGAATTACCCAACTTGATACCAAAACGCTTTTCATAATACTTTCTGTGAGCCTCGACAGTAAGCATGGGTATTGCCTCCCTGATGACATTATCCCGCCCGGGAAGGTCGGCTTTCCTCAATGTCTCGAAAAGTCCGGCCAGTCTATCCAGATTCATAGACCCGTTACCTTTCAGATCATTAATCAGATTATCGACTCTTCTGCGCCATTCCATGTCGCGTCTCTTGCTGGGAAATCTGCGCATTACAAGAACTATCCAGTCCGATCTGATTCCCGGGTTCAATTCGTCTGAATATCTATCAAGGATACCGCTCTGCCCAAGTCCTGCCGCTGCCAGTTCCAGTATCGGCGTACAATCCTCTTCATAATATGTACTCATTGCATCCGTGGAGAGCCATGATCCGAACACTTCCTCCAGCAATTCTTTATTGTCCTGCTCCACGGAGACTTCCATAAGCGAATGATAGGTGTTGTGTCGATCCTTTCCAGGATTCATGGAAAACAATTCGGACAACGAGCCTTCCTTGTCTACATCGAACAGCTTGGTCACGAAACGTGCTTTGAGGTAGCTCCTGTCCTCTCTGTCATCTACTCGCGAAAGCAGACCTCTCGCCTCATCTATCCTACTCTGGGCGACATAGTCATGCAGTTCTGATGTAAGCCGTTCCCGAAGCCAATGGTGTCTCAGTCGCCCGAGGTCCATCTCCAGCCTCTTCGGAAGCGAATTGAGATCTTCCTGCCAATCCTCAACAGGGATATTCTTCGATGCACCGCAGGCTGACAACACCATAGAGGCTTCCAGCCCAAATTCCATGAATTCTGGATACCTTGATCGCATTTCTTCGAGAGATGGGACCATCATGCCGAGAAAAAGTAATCCCCGGTTACTCCATATAGTCACGGTTCCACGGCTGACCAGTTCGTCCGAAAAATTTTCCGGTATCGGCTCTTCTCCCACGGCACCGAGAACAATTGAAAGCTGCAGGCTCTCACCGCAAAAACTCCCGTTGTCATAGATGATATTGGGACGTACCCCGACTATAAGATCTCCTACCCGCCTCCAGCAATTGGGAATGCCCTGGATTGCCCTACCCGCTAGAGAATCGAGAAGTGTGCCGATATCAGGATCCAGAGGCAGATTATTCTCCATAGAAGCTGGACTACGCACTATGTTCCTGAGTCTTAAAAATAGATCGCTCAGTCGCTTAATGTCGTCTGGCGCGGTCTGGGACCAGTCATTGATGGTAATCTCTGTCATGTCTGAAGACAACGACATGTCCCAATCGTCGTCCAGAGCTTCAGCCTTGATGCTCTTGGATACATATGGTGCTAAAACCAGCTTCAGATCTTTCATATTGTATGTCGGATATCCTGACAACAATTGCATCGGTGGTTCCACGGGCACGCTTATCTCTATCCTCGGCACTGTGACCTCGCGGAAAAATCCTGCTTCTTCCTGGATACCTGCTATTTCAGCACGTGCGATAGCAATGCTGGCGAAACTGATGGAATCGCTTTTTTTCTGGCTGTCAAACCAGGCCCCGAATGTCTGCAGGAGGGCTTGCACTGTTGCAAGCATACTTCTCCAGCCTCTATATATCTCCTCGTCAGTCCGCAATGTAGCCCTTATTTCGTCCAGGACCGTTCCCCTGCCGAAGAATTCATCCGGCACGACCTTATCTTTTGGAAGTTCTGTCGTATCAACAGCCGGCTCATCAGCTTCTCCTTCGGCAATAACATCAGTCGGTTCGTTTTCCATTATCAGGGCAAATAGTTTTGCCGATATCATCCTGAAAATGGAATCGCTATTTTCTTTGCCGGCATTGATATTATTCCAGTCATTTATCAGCCCTTGATCGTCATTCTCGTTCAGGATACTGGAAAGAGATTCCCTATCGATTCCGAAAATCTCCTGAAGCTCAGGAGAAAAACGATCTACAAAGCCGCGTATCATGTCACGAGACGTTTCGTATTCCTTCGGAGCCTGCTGTCCGCTTTTCTTCCTGAATATCTTTCTCTCGATCGATCCTACGGCGTCCTTGCCGAACACTGAATCGTATCCTACTTTCCCAAGGTCGGATTCCCATTCGTTTATCAGAATTCTTAATTGAGGCATGCTCCTCCTCTTTTTACTTGCCCTTTCCGGGCCTTCCTATCCTGTTAGCATCAGCGTATACTTTTGACATCAGTTCACTTTTTGGATCCGACCATTCAGACCCGTCAGCTTCGGTGTCCGATGAATATTCTGTCACCTCTTTACCGAGAGCTGTCTCTATTCCTTCCATTGTCTCCTCATCTTCTGATCCGTCTATCCAGAGATTACAGCCGAAATCCAGGGGTTCTTCATCCGCTTCCGGATCCCTTGCGAGGACCACCTTCTTGAAATACTCCACAACGCGATCGGCTATAGTGATATCCATTTCCGGAGACGGATCCGGAGGAAGATGGTCAAACTTCCCAAGTCTGGGGAAAAAACAATCCTGAATCCTGTACCACTCGGCTCCCTCTTCGTGCATAGATACAATCAAGGCTGCGATCTTCCTGATAAGGACGGGCTCTATCATGTTACAGACACCCAACCCTCCCGGCACATTATCTATTATGGTCACATCATAATAAAGGTTCTCTGCCACTCCCCTGCTAAAAGGCTTAAAGCAGTTATGTGTCACATCAATTACATCCTCTGTATCGAGGCATACCATCTTGAGATAACGCTTCAGGACGTGAGCAATAAGATGAGCCGATTCGGAATCGAGACCAGGGAAAAACAGGACCGAAGCATCTACTTCCATCTCTGAAGTGATCTGGCCTTCTATGCCATACAATGATTCTTCGATAAGATCCTGACCCCTCCAGGTCCTGTACCCGAGGATGACTTCTTTTATTTTCATCCTTGTCCTGTAGATTCCTATTCCCTCTTCAGAAAAGATATGATCACTCGCCAGAGTGATGTCTTTATTCTCGAGAATGAATATCTGCCTTATCTTCAGGGTTCGTAGATCTTCAGGTTCCGGATAACATTCAAGGACACCCTTGATCGGCAATCCTTTTACTCTTACTCGTTCTCCATTAAGTGAGAAGATCCTTCCCGGCCACAGAATCGAAAGTTGCCGCTGAGGGTCTATTTTTCTTCGAATCCCCAGTTCTATACAACGCACTTCGATCGGCGGAATATCATGATCCGGATCATCGACAGCCCCGTCAACCGTCCGGGTGACTGGGATGGCATACCCTGTATCGCGCCTGTAAGAAAAGGTTTTCCCATAAACAGGGTCATTAATTATCTGTACAGGTTGTTCTTCCTTGCCTTTACATTCCGCCTTCAAACTGATCAACAGATCCTCGAGGGCTCTTTTCCCGAAAAGTTCCGCGATTCGGTCTACAGGTTGTGGTTTTTCAAGGATCAGTCGCGTCATCTGTTTACGATTAAGGATAGGATTATCGATGCCTGGCAATAGAACAGGTGACACCTGATTGTGTCTGTACTGCAGGAATTCTCCTAAATGGTCATGCAGCCATTGCTCGAAGCCGTCTCTCGGAGGCATCATGAAACAGATATGATGTCCCGTGGTGCATGCTCTCGATAGTTCCCGTATCTCCGAGACCTGGGTAAAGAATGTTTCCGGAAGAAGCCTGACCAGGCTTACGACTACTGATTCTTCTGCGAATTCTTCCGCTCTGGTGGTCCAGCGCGCCAGGTCAAGACTGTCAAGATTCGCTTTTGCTCTCGGCCCTATGCTCAGGTAGAACTTCTCATATCCCGCATCCGCCATACCGCTACCAAACCGTGTCAACAGGTCAAGGTCGTCCTTGAAATTGAGGCTGTCCCGCCCCCTGTTGCCCATTGTCATCAGATCTATCCTTGAACCGCCCGCATAACCAAGTGGTAATTCGACAAATTCGCGGCTTAGAAGCCTGTTAAAAGACCTCTGGTCCTCCCGAGCACCGTCGAGAACCGAGACCATGACAGGAAGGTCCGCTGGTTGCTTACCAGCGAGTGATGTCATTCTCTTTATAATGAACGGTATCTCAGCCTTTATGAGGGGCGACGACTCATCAGTCTCAAATATTATCGCCAGATCCATTCTTGTCCAGAATAGCGACAACCGGTTCTCATGGTCGGCGATCCTGTCAAATGAACCGAGATCGGCAACCAGAATATCTATTTTATCAGCCGTACCCTTTACTTCGAAGAGGTGTTCGCTCCCCGCATATTCTATGTTGAAACATTGCACTGCGGGATAATGGTTACTGAACGCTTCAAGTCTTCGGATAAGCTTTGCCGCCTGATCGGCATTCCTCACCAGTATAAGAGAGCTTCCACCGCGAAATGCTGCTTCTATAGAGCACAGGATACCAACGACCTCACGACCCGACCCTCTTGGGCCATTGACAACAAGGGACAGCTTTTCTGATAAAAGCTTTTCCAGCGCATGGCAAAGGAATGCTTCAATATCACGTCTACCGAAGAGCTCGAGGCTGTCCTTCATTCGATCGGAAAGTTCTGCATCAGGAACCGGCACGGCATTTCCAGCATTCTGATGGATGGTCTCCCTGTACTTTATCGCGGAGTCATCTCCCCCGGTTCCCAGATATCTTTTGTCTGAAAGAAATTCTGGAAGTTTTTCAACTTCAATTTTCCGGCCCGTCTTCATGGGAGAACGGGTAAAATCGATACGGCTGCCCCAGACGGGTGCAAACATCCGAGGCAATACAACCGGGAACAGGTGGGCCGCTGCCAGAAATGCAGGCGGAAGATAAAGACTGAAAAATATCGCCAGCAGGTCGGAAACAAGCAGAAACAGCACATAGACAGGTACCAGTATCACAAGCCATTTCTTTGTGCTGCCATCGAGACGATTATAATTCACGAAGCACAACACTCTCCACGTGCGCCTTGCGATGCGGGACCGCCTTGAGAAAGGTTCGACGTGGAGCCAGTCCAGATTGAAGATACGGTAGACCTGGCGCGGTAGAATAACGAGTAAAATACCTCCCAGTATCGTATACAACACCATTGGCAGAAAGAAACTCCTCGAACCAAATAAGAATCTGCTAATGGGTTCCGGAATCGGTCCAGCAGGTGTTCTCTGGAGCAGAAGACTCAGCGGGTCTGCACCCACAGCCCGTTCTATGAAGAGCGAGATTACAGCATATATCACGGCCACTATGATGAGGGATATGACAAGCAACGGAGCGTCATGAACCGCAATCTGCCACATCCCCTCTTTATCTCTGAGACCGGCCGAAGAAAATCTTTTATCAGTTTCAGAGTCATTATCTTCAATGTTGTTATCCTGATTCAGGGGTTGTCCGTTTCCTGATCCGATCCCGGTCACTTCTTCAATATCACGGTCGATCTCAGCATTTTCGGGATTATCGTCTTCCTCTATTATTACACCCGGTTCTTCATCCTTATCAGGTTCCGCGGAGGAACCGCTCTTCCCTTCAAAGTCAGATCCGATGTCTCCATACCTGGCGTTCAAAGATGGGAACTCATCCAACAACAGATCGATATCCTGCTCCTGTTCGATTCTCAATCGTCGTCCGAGATAAAACAGGTACGTACCAATCGCAAAAAGGATGAAAATATATACGGGAAACACCCAGAGGACGGCAGCAGCCTGCAATGCTTCACCTATTTCATTCAGGCCGTTACCAAATATTTCGTTCAGAAGGTTATTCATTTTCAGACTCTTAATTCATCCCATGGCTTAATGTCTTCGAATGTTTCGTCACTGCTCTTAATCCATTCTTCCATAAAATCGTCTATCTCATCGTTGCTGTGGTCCGGGTACATGTATCGCAGAATCGATTGAATACTGATGTCACGAATGATCCGCAAACCCCAGATATGGTCCTTTTCGCTGGATATAATCTTCTTGAATGATGCCATCGCCCTGCTCTCCAGAGTCTGAATAAAACTCAAAGCTTCCTGGGGACATACGAGAAATATCTTCGTATCCTCGATGAGCTTGTCCTGTTCCTGCGATGTCAGAAAGTGAAATATCTGGCCGTGAGAAAGTCTGTCCGACAGTCCTGTAAGGAATTTTCCAAGTGAAAGTAAGAGTTTTTCCTCTTGAGATGGAAGCGAAAAGACACTGCAATCTTTGAAGAAGGGTATCTCCCTTTCCGCCTCTGACAGGACACGGTCGAAATCCGCCACTTCATTGAGGAATGAATCAACACCATCACGGCACAACCTGTACGCGACATTCTGGGCTGATATCCTGATCGAAAGACTCTTGTTGATCTGGATGGCAAACTGTTCTGCATCCTGAGGATCGACGAGATAATCGTTGAAATAAAGATTCCTCTCGACCTCCAGTTCCCTGTCTTCATGCAGCATTTTCAGTTTATCTTCGATTCTTTCCAGGACTTTTGCGGCTGTTTCCCGGGCTTTTCTAACCCTGATCTCCACAAATTTCAATAACCCCTGGATCAGGCTCAACGATCCCAGCTCCTCATGCTTATACCACCATGAGCCGGTCTTTCTAGCCATCAGTGAGCCGGCTGCGGGGAAAACTCCCATATAGTCAACTCCGCCTACTAATTCAGGAGCATCATCCTCCATCACTTCTTCCATGATCCTGCTTGATTCCGATGGCGTCGTATCAAGATATTTCTTGAGCCGGCGCCTGGTGTACAAATGGTACAGGCCCAGCAAGGGAAAACAGATTATGAATGAGACTATCAGAAGGGCTGGAAACAGCATGGGATGCTCATTAAAACTCTCCAGCAATCTCGCCCCCTCTGTAGAAGGATCGACGAATGTCTTCCAGAGCCTGAAAATTGCCAGTAGTTGTAGAGTTGAAAACACGGCCATAAGCGGGATCCAGATCCTGAAAGCGTAGCCCGGGATATAATTCCAGATCTGTCCCCTCAACCGGGCCCACATGTCGCGCACGATAGCAAATCTCCATCTTCTTTGAGGCAGTTTTTCCTCTTCGGAATCAAGCAGTCTTCGCGCCTGACGGATTATAGTTTCCTCGCACGTCCTGAGGGCCGCACAAAATGTATTCAGTGAATAACCAGCCTTTCCCGTTTCGAGGAGATCGACAAGCTCGTTATCAAGCATTCCCATGATGCGTTTGAGTTCGCTGTTGCATATATCTCTGAGTAACCGGGCCTTTTTATGAAAGTCCAAAGCGACGTCCTGCCCCGGAGGAGGGTAACAACTGTCGATCAGGTGTTCGAGCCATTTCCGGTCGAAATACCTCTCCAGAGTTTCCGGGGGATACCGATACGGTTCCAGAGGGAAGGTCTGGCCTGAAGCAAAGATCTCGAAAAGTCTTTCTTCAAGAGCAGGAGTAGTGGCGCTGATCCTTCCCTTGTAATGAAAAAGCATTTCGTGGATCGTGTCTCTGTATCTTTCTCTGCCTGTGACATTACGCAGAGTATTGGAATCTATTATCTCGTCCTGTATAATTCTGGAAATCCCCAGAATTTCAGCCTGCTGGGCCGGCTGCCCTACATTTCTTCCTTCGGGAACCCTGGCCATCTGGCTATACAGATCTTCGACTATCAGCGAGAGTGCTTTCTGATGGAAATATTTTCTTGTGAATTGAATAGTCGCCAGACTCAATACACAGAAGAAATCCTCTCCGTATTTCGAAAAATTAAGCAGTAGACGAAATTCAGAATCAGCCCGGATTCCTCCCCTGGTACAGAGACCGATAAAGTGTGATGTGATACCTACGATCTCAACATCGTTAAGCTGAATATTGTTCGTAAATCCATCATACAGGAAGAACCTCGGTATGGCGGGTCGCCCCTCTTTCTGAAGATTCGTATGCCAGGCCTCGATGTTTGCCAACTGGCGAGCGATGATCTTTCGGCTCGGCTCGCGGGGCATGTTTACCGACAGGGCAACTGGATGAATAAAAAGACGCGCGTTGCACAAGTCATCCCTGAAACTGAATATTGACGAGTATCTTTCGTGAGCGAGCCGCTCGATAAATGGTAGTACAAGAGGAAGGTAGAACCTGAAATCCTCATCGCGCCAGGCCCCGCAGACGAAAACGTCGAGATAATAAGAGTATCCGAAATTCTTTACCGGCCTGTCACCGAGAAGCTTTTCAAAAGCTGTCGCAATGTTTTCCAGGAGTTTGTTCTCGCTGCTCGACCACAATCTGTCGGGCGAACGATCGATTTTACCTGATCTTTTCGTACAATGGCTCAGTACGATGAATGTCGAGGAATCTTCACGATTGATATCCTCTGAACTTCCCTCTCCGTACTCGTCGAGATAGTGTTGAGCCACCTGCTCACCCATCTCGCCGATTCCCAGAATTATCGACTGGCACTTGAGGATCTTCAATTCTCACCGCCGTTTTCACTCAAGCCCAGCCATCTCATTACGAATTCGGGCATCTTCCCGGAGATATCTGCTCTGTCGGGCGCTGTCCTGCGTGCGAGAGAATCGAAGTATTTATCCAACACCTGAGGTCTGTTTTTTACCGTTTTCCCATACTTTTTCATGAATCCTTTTCGTGGATCTGCCCCTGTATCACCAGGTTCGGGCCACGCGGGCAAGGGATCGTTGAGCACTCTTTTAAACGATTCATAGTAGATCCCACTGATGGTAAAGTCGCTCAGTGTCCTTGCAACCCCTATAGACAGCCACTGGTTCCCCGCGTGAAATACCGTCTCTTCGGAGGGTACTTTCAACCGCGCGGGGCTCATGGCACGTCGAACCTCTTCAGGATACTCCTCACCCGGTGTAACCGGCGGGATCCTCTCCCACGATGCTGTGTCGTCCGACTCGACCTTGCTTTTTTTGTCCTCTGGTTGATATATCCCCAGTGTACGACAACACTCCGGCCATCTCGACAATCGTTGAAGGGGTTCCTCGAGCTTGTCGTTCAGAATCCAGACAGTTTCCGCCATCCTGACAATCATCTCCTGAGAATAGAAGCCTCCTGGATTATCAAGCACGAACAGGGTCCCCGAAGCATCAGCCCTGCCTACGACCCGCAGTTCCAGGTCACGGAGGCCGCCGTATATCCTTGCCTCAGTCAGGAGCCTGGTCTCGTATTCTACATTCATGCTGTAAACATCTGGAAGGTAAGCGACTATCAACCATTCTCCCTCATAAGAATGGCTGGCCTGTACCGCTTCGAAATCGGAACAGTCTACGATAATAACGCCACGCCCGTTCCTTCCCTTGCCAGCACCGGGAACTGGAAAACTCTTATGGGAAGCATAATGGTCCATCCATACTCTTCGCCCGGAAGAACTGACAAGTTCAGCCGTCTCGGGCCAGTGCCGCCCCAGGAATACAATCTGCCGGTTTTCTTCTTTCATACCGATTCCAGACTAACTTTTCTTTCCAAGACCACTATCATAAGATTGGCGATGTTTTTCTTTTCTTTTTGTCTCAAGGATCTTTTTCTTCTCGCACTCCATATATTCCTGAAGGAGATCGGCCAGCTCCTTTATCTCAGTATCGTCTTCCTCGTTCCCCCATACATCGCCTGACAGCAGCGACAGACAGAATTCCCTCTGCTTTTCGATCTCATCGAGATCAAGAGCACTTGACGATCCGAACGTCTTCTCCATCAATTCATGCGCACTGTGAGCCTTCATCATCGCCTGGATAGCTTCTCTCGCGGACTGCCCGAGAAGAATATCTTCTCCTATGTTGCCCAGTTTGCCTGAAGGAACCACGAATCCCCTGTCGTCATCACGGATGATATGCCCTTCTTTATAAAGGGTGTACCAGTATGAGAAGAATTTGCAGCTCTCCTCGTTGATCATGCTACTCGAGACGAGAGCCTCTTCAGGATCGAGAGATAGGGGCAGCTTGCTTTCATCGATGCCCGGATCACCCATTTCCCAGTTTCTATCTATATGAAGGGGATACTGGCGGCCGTGCTGAGGTCTCGTCCAGTCCCTCTCTCCGAGTCTGGTGTTGTAAGCCTCCTTCATCGTGGTTACCAGGTTTCTGAATACAAAGAGTGGAACACCGAGCACCGCGCGGTAGAAAATAGCCATTTTCCCGTTATCGGAATAATCCTTATCAACAAATTCAGGACTTACTCTTCTTACCAGGTGAGGAAAATCAAGCGATTGCACATCAGGCTTCGGATCAGGATACAGATCATGGTCATAACACACGAGTGATTGCTTGCACGAATACTCTGTTACTTCCATATCCTCCATATCGATATTGGCCATAATCGCGCTTCGCCTGACACATGTAGATATCTTGGTTTCGAGATAGTTCCTCATGAATCTCTGCATCTCGACATCAAGTTCGCGCTGAGAACGATTGAGAAGTTTTTTCTCGGTACTGTAGACAATATCGATCCAGTTCTCCTCACAGTCCTCCAGTCTTCCCATCGCTCTGAGCCGCCCTCTGAATTTAAGCTGTGCTTCGGCCATAAGAGCCTGCTGCAGATTCAGCCCCCTTTTTTCTTTTCCTTCCTTGTACGTGCCGACGATCCTCGGCCTCAGGGCTTCTTTGACGTTTTCCGTGAATACGATCCGGATCCGGTCGACCTGGTCCCTGACGGTCGTCAGGTTGGGATCGCTGAAAACGCTTGCGATCGTCTTATGTACCTCTCTGGTCCTTATTTTCACACTTTCCTTGACGAACACGTTGTAGTATTCATTCCACATCCGAGCACCGTCAAAGCCCTGTAAAGCCTCGATATCGTTGTAATACTGTTCGGCCTGTGTATCACCCCCAGGATTCTTCTGGAATTCGCTGGCCTGCCTGGCAAGTTCCTTTATCTCTTTATCGGCCTGTGTGCTGAACATGCGGAATGTCTCGCCCAGTTCAGTGAAGATCTCGAGCAACTTCGCGTGAAGATCGTGATAGAACTGCAGAAATACGAGGGTCGAATACCGGGTAGATATGGTGTTGATCCACATATCCAGTCTCTCGACTGATTGGCTGAAGTCTTCGGCACCACTTCCCCGTGTGACTTCTGATATCCATTCGTGCCACTTTGTCTTCGAGGCTTCTCGAAGTTCTTCATCGCCCCTGATTACTGCTATCGATTCGTTAAGAGCCTGTTCGCTATTATCGAGCCTGTTCTGTTCCAGGACTTTCCTCAAAATAGTGCAGACTGAATCACTGAGTTTGATGTTGGCGATTATGAACAGCCTCTGCATATGAAACGGCGTTCTTTCGTGAGCGAGGAAGTCGGTAATAAAACTCCTCTTTAATGTGTCGTCCATCATATTAGTCTTCTGACGGACTTTCTCCCTCGCGCTGTGCAGGTCTCTTCGATTCAACTTTATGTTCGCATCGAAGATATCCTGCATGTCCTCCCAACTCTCCTCCTTCGCGCTCTCCCCGCGAGTGGTCCTGTGATGCTGCAACTGAACGGCCCTTGCGGTATCTTCGAAAAACAGTGAACTGAGCCTGTCCCAGAAACGCCGGAAAGTGCCTGTAGACAGATAATTCAGGCCTTCCCGTTCTTCGATAAGCAACGTACTCTCCAGTACATCACCGAATTTATTATAAGCGAAGAAGAATGGTTCGAGCTTGGCCAGGTACTGGCGCGACACCTTGCCACCGCCGGGCTGCGATCCGCTATCCCCGGATTCATCGCCTTCGAATACATCCATATTCTCAGGTGAGATGTCTTCCGGAAGAATCAGCTTGTACAGCAGGCTCTTGCTTTCCTCGTCCATCGGTTTTGTGGCCAGATCATCGACCGAGTTCTGCAACCCCTTGAGATTCAGAGATTTCGCATACCCTGCCTTTTTCAATTCGTTGAGATACTTATTGCCTCCGTGGCTGTCCTGACGGTCATGCATATATTCCACGAATTTTTCGTCATAGAGGCGATCCTGTTCCTTGCTGTCCAGTCCTTCGAGATCATCAAGCTTAGGGATATAATCCTTTTTACCTGAAGGAAGCATAAGAAACAGTCTTGCAGAAAGATGTTCCTGGATCACGTCGGCGGTCTTCCTCATCGAACAGTATTCGAGAAGGTCGTTATCGGGAAGAACCAGAACGGAGCAACCGTAACTCCCATAGAACGTACTGTAAAGTCCTCTAGCGAGCCGCTTCTGGTTCTTTTCGTAATTGTCGTAGTCGCTGTTCCTGTGAGCGAATATCGGCGAGAACAGCTGTAGATAAATTGCGTCTGCAACCGATACCTTCCAGTTATCGATAAAAACGTCCGGATTGGTATCTATAACATAGATGAAATCAAACGGACTTTCGGTTATCTCGGTATCTGAAATAAATGGATGATAGACAAACGATCTCCTGTTCCTGGCATCACGAAGGTCAGAGAAGACCTTGAGATGCATCAGGTGCTCGTCCTCTTTCATGGCGCTGTATCCGTTGGCCATGATGTCTCCTCTCTGCCTCATGTTCCGGATTTTTGGCAGAACGAGAGTGGAGAGCATCGATATGCCGGTTATATTGGCCGACCATCCGAAGTTATTGATCAGGTTTCGAATGATCGCAGCAAACATCAGGTGGGCACCCGAACCAGTGCCTCCCGCCACAGTATAGTACATGAAGACGTTGAACTTCTTTACTTCATAGGACAGCATCGTGTTCTGCATGTCGATGGTCGAGAGGATAGCTGACTCGAGCCGCTTGATCAGGTCGGTCGATTCGAGGCTGTTGTAGAGGCTCACCCTGCTCTCTATCCTTATCTGGCCGGCTCCCGCGCCCTGCGAAGAACGGAAGTTATACCAGTCGTGAATCCACTGATCGACCCTTGGATCGGGATCAGGTTTGCTCGCCCCACCTCGTCCGAGTTTATCCTTGACCCAGAGCCCCTTGTCGAACCCGCTTATGGCATAACGGTGCGCCTGGGGTACGTGCCTGCACCCATCCAGATCAGCCTTGTCTGTATCGATAACGAAGAACTGCATCGTCTTCTGAAGCAGTTCCCAGTCATCCCTGTCTCCCAGAATGGAAGCTATCCGGTTGACGATCTGCCCGCCGGCTCCACCCAGACCGATGAACAGTGTCGGTGGATGTTTACGATCATTAATCATAATCTTTTTCTCCCTGATCATTTGAGCCTGATAACAAAACGACCTTCTTCTATCTCACCTGGGACCGGATAACTGATAGAACCGCGTACCGGTACAAGCTTGTTCTTGTCAGAGGGAGCTTCCTTGCCCGTCACTCTGTGCAGATCACCCAGCCTGATCAGTATCTTTCCGCCCGACCGGAAAAAACCAACGTTGGTATTTCCGACCTTGGCCTTGAAAGGCCTGGCGAACGGTCCTGTAGGGAATCCAA
Organism: Candidatus Latescibacterota bacterium; assembly: GCA_019038625.1. Taxonomy (NCBI): domain Bacteria; kingdom Pseudomonadati; phylum Candidatus Latescibacterota; species Candidatus Latescibacterota bacterium. The sequence continues at coordinate 20,326 of JAHOYU010000175.1, forward strand.
GGACTGATTGGATCAACCGGCCCAGTTTGCTTCCGAAACTCGAATCCAGATATTTGTTTTGAGTTTTCTTTCCTTTCCTCTTGTTAGTAAAGGATTTTACCATCGTCAACGGATATAAAAACAGAAGTGCCTTTAGATAGGAAGAGAGCAAGCCTTCACCTGGACGCGGACTGTGATATCGCCTGAGGGCCCTCTTCGGCTTATATGAGATCTTCCGTGTACTGTAACCAAACACGTAATGTAAAGGACGATAGATGAAGAAAAGGAAGATCCACAGATAGATCAGCCACTGCAGCCAGAAATGACTGGTCCTCCATGCCCAACCGAGCTCCTGGATCTCGGCTTTCACGCCGATCTCCTTGTCTCCCTTTATCTTTCCTGCATTTGAAGGATATATGATCGGTACTACAAGTCTCTTTCCAAGCTTTCTAGCGTCACGATTGATATCGAGATAGAAATCAGCCTTATAATCTTCGTCTATGACGAAACGCTTTCTATGGCGCCGGTCGGTCAGTCGGATTCGATATTCGTCATAAAGTTTTTCTTCATCGAGCTTGAATACCACTCCCCTGAGAGCCGGATCGGTACCTTTGAATCTCACAACAGCTTTATTCTTCCTCCAGTTCTCAGCATAAGGAAGTTTAAGCAATTTACTCACGCATCGACACCACCAGTAATACATACCGTCGGCAAAAGGAATGACTTCTCCAAAATCAGCGTCGTTGTTGACCCTCAGAATGACTCCGTCCTTGCCTCCGAACTTAACGTTGATTGTCCGGTTGAGCCACATGCTGTTACCGGCCGAGCAGACAAGGTCGTGAAATAAGGTGTCCTTCGGCGTAATTTCCATCTCGAATCCGTATCGCTCATCTGGCCTGTCCTCGAGGGATGTCTCCACGTAATTAAGGGAGTACTTAAACTCTCCCTCACTGAAAAATTCAGGATCCTTGATCGGCTCCCCGCTGCTGTCTACCAGACGTCCCCGGACCAGGTTGGGAGCATTCATCAGACCCCTTTTCGGGTACTTGCCGTATATCTGTAAATAAACATCGTAATTCTGGATCAGAAGGGCTGACGCATCCTCTAGCCCTTCCAGCTTGAAATCCCATGAACCAGGATTCGGATCGTTGACATGAATGATCTGGTAAGGCCCCAGATGCTCTGTCCTGTCCATTCGAACATAGCCCGACCCTCCTAATTGACTGGACAGCTTGCTTCCTTCCGGGTCCTCGAAGGAAACGGACAGCTGATCCCCCTTATCGGGGATGAAGAGAACAAATTCCTTAACATACTTGTTAATATTTACTGAAGTCTTGCCCTGCAGCGGGCAGGGCTCTACCCTGGTTTCCAGTATCTTTCCGAAAACTTCGGCGAATTTTCCCACAAGGTCCTCGGGTCGCCCGGCCTTGAGTATCGTTCCCCCCGTCGCCTCAGCCAGAGGAAGAAGATGGTCTATCCTCGTAGCATCACCGAGAGCCACACCGTAGAAAACTATATTATTCTTTTTAAGGACATCCCGGTACTTGAGAAGATTCTCCTTCTCTCGCCTGTGTATCTCTTCCATCCAGGAATTCGTGCGTTTTCCACCCCGGTCAGTGTTTCCGTCTGTAAAAAGTATCAGATAGCGTTTCGCCTCAACAGGTTCCATCGACGAAAGATTCTTGACTGCCCTGTAGATCGGCTCCTCGAACACGGTGATCTGCGAATAATATTCAAGACTCTTTACCCAGTCCTTCAGTTCACCATTACCGGACGGATCGTTCCTTAATGGCCCTATCTGGTCTGCCGTCGATGACTTCCAGCCTGCACAACTGGCATTGATTACATCGGTTGCCAGCTTGTCCGAGCTGACGACACCCGGATTAGGAAAGCTCGTTATGTAAAGTTGATCCATATCGCTGAGCATATCGATGAAGACAAGAGACGAGAAAAGCATCATCTTCTGCTTGTCATTCCTTTTCATGCTTCCCGAGCTATCGAGGACCAGGGCGAGGTTCCTTTGCAGCGGAGGAGCACCCTTGGACCATGTGATCTCATCGTCAGGGATCTTATCCTTTTTGAACTTGGCTGCAAAATCACCTATGGTGTCACAGCCAATAAGAGACAAAATTCCTGCAAACAGAATCAAAACAACGAACGATCGTTTCATAATCTCTCCCGCATTATCATTTTACGCGAACATCCTGCATTCCCAGGCGTGCGAGCCTCTGCCAGCGTCGCATCGAATTAGGATGAGACTGCTCGAGTTCCGATAAAAACGTAACAATATCTCCGATAACTGTATTTGATTCGAGGGATCGACTGTGGGCGACGACAGTAGCGAACAGGTCATAACGGCGCGGGAACCCGCTTTTTCCGAGACTCACGCGCATATCCTCAAGTTTCATCAGGGATGTTATAAGACCTGAGGCGCTACCGCTGAGAATAACCCCGTAATCATCAGCCAGATATTCGGCAAGCTGGGATTCCCAGTACAGCAAAGCCCTGGGCAGCCATAACGGCATACTTATCATGTTGATTATAAGTCTGATAACGAAGCTGAACCCTGAAAAGACAAAGCGTAATATCCCTAACGGTAATCGCTCAAGATACATGAACACAGTCTTAATAATTCGATTGATCATTTGCACGGGCCAGAACAGGTAGTGAAGTATTTTAGTGACTTCCGAGAACATACAGGTGACGATATAGTCGTTTTCAACGATATGTCCTGTCTCGTGAGCAAGGATCGAACGCAGCTGGGGCAGGCTCATCTCCTGAAGAACATCGAGAGCAAAGACGATCCTGGCCCTGTCCAGGTTGCCATATGTTATGACATTGGATTTAATCCTGTCAGTGTAATATACGTCCGCATGTTTATCGATAAGCCCCTGCCTCATCCATAGTCTCAGATCAGATCCGAGAGTGTGCAACTTTCTGTTACAGTCCGCGTTTATCGAAGGTTCTCCCTCACCCTCCGGAAGCTTCACCCTTACATCAAGGTCCCGATCATATATCCTCGGAAGGGAAAAATATGTGAGCAACCCCGGGACAACAGCCGCCATGATGACTATCAGCAGAAGCGTACCGATGATCTCGAGAGGTATCATCTGGCTGAAATCGAAGATCTTCAGCGGTACGTTGACGATGACTATGACAGAGGCAACAAACGATGTGACTATGATCAGGATCGTCAGGACTATAAGGAATATTGCCAGCTTTTTACCAAGAACAAGGGGCAGACTGTGACTCCGCAGAAGTTCGACAAGTTCAACCCTCGAAAGACTTGTCCTGATACCAGTAAACAAATTAAATCCCTGGGAATGAGCCTATAATGTTTTGAGAGAAAACCGTAGACGAGCATACTAAAAATGATATTACATTTCAAGAAATATTTTTCCGGCCGCACAAATATACTACAACAAACAAGGTATGAAGAAATTACCATGTAGTTATTCGATCTAAATCACATTACTGAAATCAGGTCTCTTGTATGAAAGAAAGATGAGTCCATCCCCTTCCCTAAGGCGCGTAAATCTACTGTCGGACAGATCCCTGGGATTCAGGATAAATTCCCCACCCCTGACAATACCGATAAGCAGGGAAGGATTTGCCGGATTCCTTTTGTACAGAAAATGTCTGTAAAGATCGACAAACGATTTCTCGAGTATATCATTTCGCATATTATCGGCCATTTCTGCCCAGGGAGAAATGTATATCTCGTTGCTGTCATCGTCATAATCGAGAAGTTCATTGAAGACATCTGAGATCTGTGGATACATGCAGCTCTGCGCAAGTATTCCCATGGTAAAATCGTCCCTTGAGATTATTTCACTCGCTCCGGCACCGATCAATACTTCCTGTTTCCTGTGATTCAATGCTTCTATCAGAATATTTGGCCCCGGGTCTGTACTACCGAATTCTTCAGCAATAAGACGCTTCAGCGAAAGAACTGTCAGAGTATTTGCTCCATCAGCATCGCATGCAGTGGCTTGTGCAAGAACGATAACCGACTTGGATTTGTGGGCTCCAATCTTTTTAAGCACATTCTTGTTAGTCGAACGTCCCGAAAGAAATGTCACGTTTTCTTTAAAGGCATGCTTTTTTATATAAGCCCTGTCGTCTACTACTTCTTCCGAAAGTACAATAATACTTATACTTCTTGCCGGCGAACAGACATCATGAAGTTCCTCGACAATCTTTTCACCGACCAGGCTCCAGTTGCAGATCAGAATCTGATCTTCTCCCGGTTCCTGCGGCTGACATTCTCTCCGTGATCCAAATCCAATCTTATTCTTTTCAGAGTCATTCATGCTACGCGAAGGGCTCTTATGCATTCCCCCTTTGAATAGCTTGCCGGGCTCAGGCTTCTCATAAGCCATCAAAATCAACGAATCATCTTCGTCAAATCCTTTGAATGACCTGGTTCCCACAATCTCCTGCCCCCGAGGGTTGAGAACGACTTCCGATCCCTTTTTTACACCTACCAGAATCGCAGGATTCTCTTCTGAACGTGTGCCTACGATTCTCTCCGCAACTTCCAGGTAACTTTTTCCTACAATTTCTGAGTGCCTTATGTCTTTTTCGAATTCACTGACTGGAACGACATAGAATTCGTTGTTATCGCTACTGTAATCCAGCAGTTCCTCGTAGATTTTTGTCATTCCAGGGAATATGGCACTTTGAGCAAGCGTGCCGATGGTAAAATCCTCTCCGCAAATCATAGTATCAGCTCCGGCGTCGTCAAGCATCTCACGATATCTTGAGTCTACCACTTCCACCATCAGTCTGGGATCAGCTCCCTCAGATTTTTCATTCTCCAGAAGCTTTTTCAACGCTAACAGCACCTGGGCAGAGGCACCATCCGGATCATTTTCATCATCGTTTGCCAGGATAATCACCGAGGAAGCCTTAAGCACTCCTGCCTTACGTAAAGTAGTAGTTCTATTAGGATCACCAGAGACAAGATGTACCCGATTTTTGTATTTCTCTGTAATTCCCATGAACTTCTCAGGTTCTTCGGTAATGATCCCAACATCCGTGTTCCTGAGCGGAGATATCGGACTGAATAACTCTTTTAAAATCCTTTCTCCTCTTACACTCCAGTTGCACAATATCACATGGTTCTTGAAGCCCTGCATGTCGACTTCCTTTCTCATCTTATTCTGCGTAAATATGGATGCAACTTCAGCTGTAACAAACGCGATAGTACCGATTCCTGTGGCTAAAACCAGAAACGCCACCGTCCGTCCAGCCAGCGTTATTGGATTCATATCTTCGAGTCCGCTCAAGAAATATGTAGCAATTGACCAGAAAGATTCCCCTATTGACCCAAAGTGTTCATTAATAGCGCTCTCAAAAGAAAACATAAGATATGCGCTGGCAACCCAGACGATCAGGAAGAAAATTTGCGCTCGAACGAGCCTTATATAGGCCAGACTATTGGCTCTCGGATGTCTTGTGAGCATAAGAATAACTACCAGTACGAAGATAACAATCAACACTAAAGTCATCTGAATCTTTACTAAATGCCTTATAAATAGCGATGTTTCTTCATAATAAATGTTCGCGCCTTCATGCAGTTCTACAGGAAGATGCTTCACAGCAAAATCCAGGTTCAGTTGTTGCCTTACATGATCAGGGAGACAGTCTCTATTATCGAAAAGTGACCTGGTTATCTTATTGACCAAATTTGAAGACAATTCATATCTGCATATCAGGATAGCTTCAGCTCCTACCGTAAAGACTGGTTCGGCCTGTCCCAGGTATGCATTTGCGGGAATAATCATCTGCCTCAACGAGGGCTGCTCTTTGTGTACTTTCTCAAGAATATTGGAACCAAGGCTTAGAATTTCAAATCGATCATCTCCGTTAAGCAATCTTGACACAGAACTTTCAACAAAGGGAGATGACACAAAGAATGCAGCATCTATTTCCAGATTTCTAAGGGCAGTCACACATTCATTAACTGAGAGTGTATGACATTCTACAGCATCCATTATGCCCGCAGTGATCATGACTGCCTGGGCAACAAAAAAAGTTCCGCTTCCCTCAGGCCCAATACTGATTCTTCTTCCACTAAGAGCAACGGGATCAACGATATGTTGGTCTTTTCGAACTATTATATGCAGTGGCTCAGAGTACAAAGCGGTCACTGCTGTGACACGATTTCTCAGAAAAGGATATTTTCGATGATGCAACGCAGCATAATGCAGATCATTGGACTGCACGATCCCAAAATCCGCAAGGCCTTCATAAACACGTTCCAGATTCTGCATTGAACCATCACTGTATATGATTTCAAATTCTATTTCCGGGTATTCCGCTGATACGGCAGAATCTATGGCGGATGCTACGCTTTGATAAGTGCCCTGCCGGCCACCTGTCGTAAAGATATGACTATCTGAAGAGATGAGACAAAACAAAAGGAACCACATCATAAAAATCTTGCCTTTTTACGATCACGCCGTTCAATCAGTGACTTACAGCCTACTTATCATATAGATACGCTTCGGCCTTTCTCATTGCCTCTCCAGCACTCGATGCCTTGCCGGCCTTTGACCATCCAGCATAGGAGACGTAAACTTCGCCTCCACCCTGAATCCATTTTACCTCAAAAGACTTGTTGGTCTTGCCAGACTTCACCCTACCTATAATCTCTGCAGACATATTCTCCGCCTATTAATAATGGATAAGAAAAAAGTCGCCCCCAAAATACTTCCTGTTCTCTATTGCAAGTGATCAGGGGGAGTCTATACCCCTCGCAGATATTATTCAAGAACGAATGTACAGTGTCCTCGTCTTTCGAATCAATTTCAATACGAATACTGATCTATAGCGACACCTTCACTATTCAACAACAAAGCTTCATCGCTATCATTATTCCAGATGTTCTCATGCGACAAATAGTAACAACCTGGGGGTTCATTTACTCCAAGATCTCCGCTATACAGCTTCAAGAGCATATTTGCTTCAAGATAAGTATTTTTCGGAATAACTAATTCGATCCCTGACTTATCGACGACAACCCACAAAGATACATCAACGGTACTATCCGTAGCATTTGAGATAATCACATGCTCGGATTTTTTGTGATTGTGAATGTAAGCTATATGCACTGTCCCTGCTTTCACTGCCCAAAGCCCGACCCTTTTTGTTATCGCCTCCTCTTGAAGCTGCATGAACTCATCATAGTGAAAATGGTACTTTCTTGGAAATATCCTGCAATAACCATCTTCAAGCATTTCTCTATTCAGCATCGAATCATTATCGTAGTATACATAGGCCAACAATCTACAAAACACATCCCTTGGTCTCTCCCCTATTTCCAGTTCCACAACCTTCCCTTTAATTTGCGTTGCCGCATATTCTCTGGATCTATAAGAAAAATATTCTTTATTATTCAATTCAGGAGCATCGACTCCCAACAGTCGCACTGTCTCCTGCTCGTTCATTCCGGGAACCGGGCGGTACAAAGATACGATATATGTATCACCATCTATCACATCTTCAACCAATACTTCGATCCTACTATTGGGTTCTTTATTCTCACCGTTTTTGTCGTCAGGAGACAAATCGATTATCGAAGTATCTTCAACAATGGCATAAGTGCCATTGTCATATAGCAAGACGCCATTACCATTCTTTGCTATGGCATATCCGACTACTTGTTGCTGATCCTTTTCATTATTACAGGCAACATCACATGCACAAGAAAAAGCAAGCAGCACTATAACTATAATTCTTATTACAGGTTTCATATGATGTTCAGCGGTCTGACTCAATTGTCGCAACCCCCCATATAGATAGCTTTTACCGCCAGATGACACCAGGTCCCCCCTGAATGTGTCCAGATTACCGAGTGCATCAACCTTGCGAAGCGTGCACGAAAGCATATCCAATCCCTATAATTCAAGTCAACCAACGTTTTGGGACTAGAGGATCCTAGAGCTTAAGACAAAGCCCTTGTCTTTTAAGAAACTATATTTGAGAATTATACTCCAACAGCAACAGTGCTTATGCTATAATTTCTGACATAAAGTCATTGTGTCCGAAGATCGATCATTATTGTGTCACAATTTGGGAATTGCAAATTACTTTTTTGGTGTATAAAACATGGGAAGTAATTCATTCAATATTAACGATTATTTAGAAGATTTAAGGTCGTTGTTTCTGGAATCAGGATACCATCGCTCCTCTTTCAGAAAAATCACCAAATGCATCGGGGTTTCTGAAAGAACTCTTTACGTAGAAATCGGCAAAAAAAAGGATTTGCTCAAAGTACTTATTGATTATGAATACACTATCTGGAAGTCATTGATAGATCAATCGGCAAACCAGGGCATTCCCCCTAAAGAGGTTCTGATCGATTTCATTGATAGATTAGAAAGAACCCAATTACACTCCAAAACTCCAAGTGGATCTCTTTTTTGCAACCTTACTGGAGAACTTGGCGAAGATGACCGTGATATACTTAGACTCATTGCCGACAAATACAATCAGATTGTTCAAGACCTTGCTCATATTATCGACGGATTCCTTTCACCCCAGCCCAGGATCTCCTCTAGAGAACTTGCACTATACATCCTGTCGACTATCGAGGGATGCATGATACTCGCAAAAGCCGATAACGATTTCTGGGAAATGAAAAACGGATTCAACAATATCCGACAACTCATATCAACAATATAATCCAACAAATATGCCAGAAAGTTCTACTTTCGTGTGGTCCTAATTTTAGGTGAGCTTACGATCCCTGAAGGACTCACAGTGTTCAAATTGCCAACAAGTCATCGACGAAGACTCCGGACCACAAACTGCGTGGAAAGAGTGAACGAGGAGATAAAGAGACGAGCAAGAGTCGCAAGGTTGTTCCCGAATGAAGAATCGCTTCTTCGGCTGGTCAGTGCTGTGTTATCGGAAATGAGCGAGGAATGGGAGGCAGGGGAAACGTACATCAACATGAAAGTCGAGTGGCCTGTCGAATAGTCAATTTACAGAAAAGATGTTGCTTGATCGATTACCAGAAGTGTCCATTAATTAAATGCTTGAAACTGTCTCACTTCAGTTGGCAGGATACACTTCTTCATTGTTTCTATGAACGCAACTTATTTAGCAGTTATTTCTATAATTATTCTTGACATATCATAATTATATCTGTTACTATGTATTTCTCTCAAACAGCGGTGCATGTCATATAATTAAGAATTGCTGATGCTTATCAGCCATGATGTCTTTCTCATTTCGGGAGGTTATAGGTGAGTTGTCATCTTCGTAACGTTTTGCTGGTCATTATGTTCTTGCTATTCACTAGCGGGATTGCTCATCCACAAAACAATGACCCTACATCTGAAATACCAAAAATTATAAACAATGCTCTGAGGGTTAATTGTCCCAATAATAATTATGCAGTTAATGTTCAACAGAGATTGTATAATGACTCTAATTTGAATATATCCCGAAGACCTGACATTTCCTTTCGAGCTAAGTACAGTCCTGACAAGGGACTTAAACTTGGGAAGATATCTAACAATGGTTCTAATGCAGATATTGATTCTCCAAGGATAATGGTAGATTTAAGTACTTATTTGAAATCTATGAGAACATATAGCAACAGGACAATCAACGAAGAAACTGATGGTAACCAATCTTATTATGTAATTCAAGGCGGAACTCCCAACAAAGAACAAGAGTGCATTATTTGGATAAACAAGGATAGTTACGCAATTAAGAGAGTGATTTTATTTTTAAGCAGTCGTCAATTCGCAAGGATTGACGTTGAAAGTTCTCAATTAAAGACTTTCTGGCTTCCCGATAAAATTAGTATGAAAAGTCCGGAAAATGAAACAACAGCAGAATTGTTATTTACCGATTATAGTTTGTAAAAACGATTGAATGCATATTGACTCCAGATCAATTTCTTTAGGAGGGGGTAAAGTGGCTAGAAATTACAGTAGTATAAAGATCTTCATTAGTATCTTATTTTTGTTATTGATTCCATCTCTTGTATGCTCAGCCCAAATTTCTCAAACACATGGCACCTTACAGAAAAGTATCGACGCCGGTTCATGGGGATATGACACAGGGCCTCTTGGTGGTGAACTGGCAGGTATTGGTTTTTACGTAAGAGCTGCTATTGGAGTCGGTGGTAACGTTCTGTCCGTGGAAGAAAGTGGACAAGTCAGAATAGAAACTAGCGATGAAGAGATGTGGTTCTCTGGATCGAGTGGTCACATAAGTCAGAATTTCGGTGCCGAAGCAGGAGTCCAGGCATGGCTCGTAATCTTGGGAACCCAATATCAGATTGCAATTCCATATGTAGGTTATCGGGATTTCATGTTGAGTGATGATGTATATTTTACGCCTTATTCTCTTGGGCAGTCACAGATACTGCAGGCATCAGTTCCAAGGCAGGAGTTGATTTGTGCGGGCATAGGAATTCCCTGGGTTGCTTCAGGAGAAATCTGTCTTGATGGTGATGCCGGTAATCGCTTCTCCTTAAGAGGCTCTCGCATATCGACATCCGAAGGAAATATCTATTCTAATTATGAACATATCGACACGGATCTCGATTGTGGCTCGTTTTCAGTGAGCAATATTCGTAAAACCTGGAGTTTCAGTGGGACTGCAACTTTTTCATTCTATGCTGTTTTTCAGATTACAATTTTCGGAATTCAGTATGAATATCCAATAAATATTATAAGAGATTACGCTTTACCTTTAGATCAATGGATTTCTGGTTCTTTTGTAACTGACCCGGCCCGATCTGTTACCTTCACCGTTCCCTGCCAGACGCTGTCTGTATATAAGTCAGGCGAGGGAAGAGCCGAAATTGATGGAATAGTCAGGAATCTTCCGTGGTCTGGTTCTTTCGTTAGGGATAAAAGAATTTGTTTGGAAGCACTTCCGTCAAACTGCTATGAGTTTGATCATTGGTCAGGGTCACTTTCCAGTACTTCGAGGGTTGTCTGTTTAGATATGAATACGAATAGAAGCCTCACTGCAAACTTCGATTTCAAGGAAGTAGGCTCCCCCAATATCAGCGGATTGCCCGGCGATGTCTGCGGCGGGGATCGATATTCGTTGAATGCTTCGACCTCAGGGGCAACAAGCTATAGTTGGACCTCGTCCTGCGGAGGCAGTTTCAACTCTCCATCTTCGGCTAGTACCTATTGGACCGCTCCCGAAGGCTATTCGGGCCAGTGCCGGATATCAGTCACAGCGTCGAATTCCTGTGACTCCAATTCTGACGACGCAAATACCTATATAGATCAAGAACCAGGCACTCCCAGCATTTCCGGAATTAACGAGACTTGCGGGGACGATGTCGTCCAATTCAGTGCTAGTTGTTCCGGTGATCCGACATCTTGGAACTGGTCCTCAAGCTGTGGAGGGACTTTTAGCAACCCTCACAGCAGTTCGACAAACTGGACCGCACCTGTCAGTTTCGAAGGATCCTGCACGATAAGGGTCACTGCAATCAACGATTGCGGAGAGTCAACCGCCGGAACGAAATCAATTACGGTCACACAGGAGCCAAGAGAGGTCACAATTGTCGGACCTACCTCCGTTTGCGGAGGTAGCCAGTCCCAATATTCAGTGAACGCCTCTGGCTCTCCAACAAGCTTCAGTTGGTCCTCAAGCTGTGGGGGGACATTCACCAATCCGAATGGAAGTACAACATTCTGGACTCCACCATCAGGTTATGAGGGATCTTGTCAGATATCAGTATTGGCGAGCAACGATTGTGGCTCTTCTAGCAGTAGCCTGCCTATCACGGTAGGTCAGGGCCCGGGTACTCCGATAATTTCCGGCCCTTCAGAAGCTTGCGGAGGTACGGGCATCCAGTTAACAGCAACTTCCACAGGTAATCCCGAAGATTGGAGTTGGTCGTCGAGTTGTGGTGGTAGCTTCTCTCCGACGAATAGCAATATCACGACCTGGACGCCACCACCTACCATCAACTATGGAGATGTTTGCCAGATATCAGTAAGGGCGAGTAACGAGTGCGGTACATCCGATAAAGGATCTAAATCAATCACCGTTAATAAAGCCCCTGGAACACTTACTGTTACATTGAATAAATATGAATGCTGTACGAATGACCCCGTTCTAATCAGTTGGATAGCTATTCCAACTTCTACAAGCTATCGGCTTTACGCAAATGGAGTCGAGGTGATCCCTGGACCCGGCTTGAGTACATCATTCACCGTTCATCCTGCCGTTACAACGGCCTACACAGTATCGGCCTGCAATGATAATTGTGGATGCGGGGATGAAAGCACTCCGGCACAGGTAACTGTACATGATACTCCGGATATCCCTTCGAACCTGAGCGTGTCGCCTAATCCATATGATTGTATCAATCCTCCTCCTTCTCTACAGATAAACTGGGCTTCCATACAGGACGCTTCAGGTTACCAACTATACATCGACGGCATTCCGGAAGGAGGCGTTGTTAGTGCAAACAACACCTCCGTAAGTCCCCCCCAGACTGGGCGGTATACGATATCTTCAATCAACGATTGCGGTGAAAGCGACCCATCTCAACCGGTTGATGTGAACGCTATAGGAGCGCCTGATCCTCCAGATCAACTATCAACTTCGGAAGATACAATATGTATCGGTTCCCAGGTTATTGTCAGTTGGGCAGCGGTTCAGGGCGCATCCAGCTATAAGCTGTTTGCAGACGGAGAAGAGATTACACCAGGACCTAGTAGTAATACTTCTCTGGTCTTGATACCGGATAAGAGCACTGAATATACGGTTTCTTCCTGCAGTGATAACTGCGGCTGCAGCAATCCAAGTGATGCTTGCAGCGTAATCGTCATGACTGCACCTGAGAAACCATCCAATCTCGGCGTCACGCCCAACCCATATGATTGCGACTCAACTTTGACTGTCAGTTGGGATGCAATCAGTTCCGCTACTGGATACCAGCTGTACATAAACAATTCACCGTTTAATTCGGTCCTTACGACTCCTTATACGTACATACATCCTCCCAGGGCCGGCAACTATAGTGTTGCTGCTATCAACGATTGTGGAGAAAGTGTGAGAAGCGATGTGGTCGTTGTTATCTCAGACTGTAACGAATGCATACTTCCGGAGCAGACTGTGATCATAGATCATTTCCTCCTCGTTACAACGATGACACCCGAGCAGATGGACTGCATCGACTTGATGGGAAACAGTAACGGCTATTGCGATATTGGTGATCTGAGATTCCTGATAATCAACGATTTCCTTTCCGTAGAATATCAGGAATATCTTGAGATCATGCGCATCAATAGAGAAGAGAATATCGATTAATAAAGAATATGTAATCCTTTAGATATAGGAGGAATTATGAAGTCGAAGAGGATCCCGATAGTAAATATGATAATAGCCGCTTTGCTCGTATCAGCAAATCTATATACTGGTTGCATTTGGGGTGATGACGATGACGAGAAAGCGAATCCAGGTTTGGTCGAGTTGATACTTGTGGACTCTTCTGGAAATACAATAAGCTCACCGTCGATTGGAGCAATTCTAATTGAGTTGAACGGGGTTTCCATCGACGAAAACGAAACGAACATCAGCAACTCTGAACTTCTTGTTTCAGAGATTGCATCTGTACCAAATTACTCTAATAAATACAGAATGCTTGTTATTAAAGACGGGGATGACTGCTCTGATGACATGATCGGAAACGTCTATCTCCACAATAAGAACAAAATATCGAACTTGTCGTTCGTGATACATGATGTTTATTCTGGAGAGAATCAAAATCTGGACGTAGCTGATTACACAGTATCTCTTGTTACTGAATAGTAATATATCAAGTTGCAGACAATTACATTAATTGTTAGGCATCTAGCTGGAAAGAACTTCAAATCATTGCTTCATTTTTAAAGCCATGAGTTTTTGCGTTATATAAGGAATCCCTCGTATTCAGGAATTGTGCCTTCCCCGAGTTCAATAAGCAAGTGCAACACTTCCATCTGACCCGCTTCCGCGCTAGAATGCGTGGATTATGTCTAAACACTACTAGCACTTGTCCAAAGAAGAGCGGGATCGCCTAGCGATTCTCAAAGGCCAAGGCCTGTCCCTTCCATTTATTCCGTCCGCCTTACAGTGTTTGCACTTACTCTGACTAATACATTATATAAATCACATTGGACTTCCCCGGGTTCTCTAGACATGTTTTAGGTTATTTAAAATCCAAAAGGAGGTGCCGATGGATACGAATAAATGCTTCCCGGAGCATATAGGATTCCCGTGACTGAATCAACACCTCCCCCACGATCTTCCCCTTCAGAAAATGGTGTCCCCCTTGTGCCCCCGGCGCATATTACGCCACCAGCTCGTACATCTTAAAGAGTTAACTGTTTGATTTTTTTGAGTATACGTGGTGGGCGTTACAGGGGTCGAAAGTGTGGTATTCGGGGTGTTAGGATTCTCTCAACAATACCATCTCCCACACCATAACATCATGTTTTCCATATTATTTATTTACAGAACAGAGCCAGATATCTGACCACCCCACCAGCATGGGTTCCCCCTGGCGCTCGATAGGGTCTGGTAGGGTAGGGTTGGAATGTGCTGGAATCCATATTTGTCAGGAATCACAACAATCGACATATTGCTTTTGACTTTGACGTACAGTTTTATTATTGGCGAGGGACAACCATTATCAACGTCAATATGGTTAGACGCAGCATAGGTTCCGTTTCCATTGTTAAGAAGAACTGTTAAATCACTGCCTACGTTAGCCACCACCAGATCAAGATCGTTGTCTCCGTCAAGATCTCCCGAGCAGATTGAATGTGGACCATCTCCAGTTCCATAATTCACAGCTGTATAATAATAGCCGCAATATCCAATTAACATCACGGCGCTCTGCCGCGAACCTCGTCACCCGTGTCAAATCCAAGATCATCGGTCGCGGTACGTCAGCATGAACGACCAGCAAAGTCGTCGTATTGACCAGACAAGTAATTTACTTAAGTTCTACGGTAGCTCCAACTTCTTCAAGTTTTGATTTAAGCTCTTCTGCTTCATCCTTGCTAATCCCCTCTTTAATAAGAACAGGAGTGGATTCAACAAGTGTTTTAGCTTCAATAAGCTGTCCCTCCCATTAATCCCATCCGCCTTAGATTACTTGCACTTACCATAGTCCAAGCATAATATAGATCCCATGCTATTATTACTTCTACGCACCTTCATTTCAGCGCTGAGGTCTCATCCTGCGTTATTTCCAGGGAATCGCTAAGTCCAATAGTAACAGCGCGGACGACATTTTCAGGAGGGACAGGTGTCTAGAGAACCAGGGGAAGTCCAGCTATGCTTGATATTATCAGGATTTCAATATTAGCCGACCCAGGAGTCGACTCCTCCTTTTTTCGGTGAAAACTTACACCACCCTGATGAGTTATCACCTCTCAGAGCATTCTGGAAGGAGATTTCGAACCGGTTGTCCCTCCTATTTATTCCCCCCGCTTACAATACTTGCACTTACTCAATTGTGAGGAAAATCCTATTAGAAAGGTGTTTTAATATTGTCGGAACACAGCCTGATATCTGACCAGCTCACCAGCTTGGGGTCCCCCCGGCGCTCGATAGGGTCGGATCACCAATTTCCTAGTTCCATTGGTCATCGATTTTCGCTGGGATGGAATTTTATTGAATTATTTTAGAGGAACTGACCTATCTGTGTCTTGAATTGATTTAATAGCTCCCCATGATGAAGATTCACTCGCTATTACATCTAGTTCAGCTTCGATTTGGAAATCAAAATAGCGATAATCCGTTGTTTCTCGTGCATATACTACTATAAGATTCAATTCTCCAGGAATGAAATGCTCATTTGTACTACGAGAATAATCATATATTGCGCAATCATCTGGGCCTGATGTTAGAGAACTTCCCAATCCTTCTTCGTTTATGTAACTTAAGGCAACGTAAGTACGTTTGGCTCTGACTGTAATCTCAGTCGTTTCAATTGGCACATGTACCCAAACTCTAATTACAATACCTGTATTGGGGAGAGCCCATTGTGTTTCCGGTGCTTCGAGGCATTCTGGTGTGGTATTACCAAAAGAAGAATTACCTATCTCCCAATTTGAATCATCATATTCAAGAGTTAGTATCTCAGGATGAGTATTGTATGGATAAAGTTCCTCATACATTCTGTATTTAATACTATCTGCTCCCCATGGTTTTAATATTGCTAAAAATGTACTCTGTGCATAAACCAACTCTGAGAGACAAATAATGCCAATAATAATGCAAAACAGTGCATTGATTAACAATCGTTTAGCAACAAGCATCTTAATACTCCTGTCTCTTTTAGATAGATCCCCGAGTTGAAAATGAAAATAACAGAAACTGTCAGTCTTTGTCAATGTTGCCTCCTCCCTGCAACTAATCCACCCATTCTGCGATAAATCTGAATCACCCATTGCCCCCACATCTCCCCCACGATCCTGCCCCTTCAGAAAATGGTGCCCTGTGTGTGCCCCCGCATGCTCCTTGGACATAATAAGGCCACCAGCTTCTACTACCTAATTCCCTATCCCTTTGATTTCTTTGAGTAAAAGTGGTGGGCAATACTGGACTCGAACCAGTGACC
>JAHOYU010000176.1 GCA_019038625.1 Candidatus Latescibacterota bacterium
GTATTAAGATGATGTATTGATGACATGCATACTTATACCGATTGTGTTGTTTTGACAGATCTTCGCGTTTGCGATTAGCTCAGTTTGGTTAAAGCACCAGCTGTACATGCAGTGGGGCACGGGGATTAGAAAATACCATTTGTTACAAGGCGACATAACTGTTAAAATTGTAGTGTGAAGGTAGGTGGCCGGTATGTGTTCCTGCGTCAAAGTTGTTCTGCTACTCTTTATCTCAGTTGCACTCGTGCATTGCTCCGAAAGTGGTATCTCCAACACTGAAGATCTGGACGTGACTCCCGATGAAGTCGTGGAAGACCTTAGTGAGCCCATTATAATCGGCTACGGCAGAGCTGTCCTTGTAGAGGAAGAAAATCTCCTGATTAAATTTATGGATGTCACTGAAGGAAGATGTCCCACAGGCGTTCTATGCTTCTGGGCGGGACAAGCGGTGGGTGAATTTCTGCTTATCAAGAAGAACGATATGTGTGGGATCGCCGAGCCCAAGGCTCAACCGGGTCTTTTCCCCGGGACCGAAGAATACGACAAGCTGGCTGATGATGCCTTGGGTTATATGCTGTACCTGGCAGAGTTGAAACCCTACCCGAACATGGCACACCCGACCGATCCCGAGGATTATGTAGCCACGCTGAAAATCGAAGAGTTATCTGAAGACTATTACAATGACAAGATCGTCTTCGTTTGGACGCCGCCAGATCAGCTTCAGAGGGATCCGGTAACCATTCATGGTGCAGAGATAGACGGGGATATCCTCATGCTGACAGTCACTTTCAGCGGCGGTTGTGGGAGACACAGGTTCAAGCTGTTTATGCAGCCTGCATTTATGGAATCTTATCCCGTCCAGACGAACTTGTATCTACAGCATACTGATCTCGGTGATCCCTGTGATGCTATTCTTTCGAAGGATGTTTCGTTCGACATTCAGAATATCTCAGAGCTATACAGGGACATGTATGGTGGCCGTGACGAGATCATCCTGAACGTATTCGGTTACTTCATCGAAGTGCCCGGAGACAAAATCACCGTTTCATACTTGCCAGAATAGCGATTGTCTCTTCTGAAAATTCCTGTTCCTTCTAAAATATCATCCCAGCGAAAAACGATGATCAAAGTGAATAAGTAGAGCCAGAAAACGGGTGTACAGAGGAAGGATATTGCAACTCTTGTGGAAGAAAAAATAGTTATTGGGAATCTACCTCAAATCCGGGCATAATAATACCTGTGGATAGAGGAACAGCTCAGAATTTTGCATTGATTTTGAGTGTCGGGTGTATCAATGGTATGGAAGTTCAAATCCAAATTAACAAAGAAAGAAGGAAGAATGAGGTTATCAGCACTCACGATAGGTGTCCTTGTCTTATTGGCCGGGAGTCTGTTGGCTCAGGATGATGGTTTTCCGATCCTTCGGGGCCCATATCTTGGGCAGAGACTGCCGGGAACTACGCCGGAGATCTTTGCGCCAGGGGTGATATCCACGCCAGCTCACGAATTTTCCTGCTGCTTCTCGCCGGATGAAAAGGAATTCTACTTTACCAGGAATGTTGCCGAATTAAATGAAAAAGTCATTATGGTAACCAGGTTGCGCGGCGGAGTGTGGTCGGCACCAGCAGTTGTCCCGTTCGTCGAAAACCAGTTCTCGTTCGAACCGATGGTTACGCCAGATAACAAAAGACTCTATTTCATGTCTGGAAGACCCATTCCCGGGCAATCAGGTCCTCCTATGAATATGTTATACGTCGAGCGTGAAGGAGATGGATGGAGTGTGCTTAATAATCCGGGCGCTCCTTTCAATCCCGCAAAGACGATGTCGGTTTCTTTTACTTCGACTGGAACAATATATACTACCGATATCTCACGGGGCCCAGGTAGAGAAAGTATTGCCGTCATCAGGCCGGTTGACGGAAAGTACAAGGAAATGAAAAGGCTTGGCACGCCCATAAACTCTTCAACACAAAACATGTATCCATGCATCGCGCCAGATGAGAGTTATGTGATCTATATTTCCAGAAAACCGTCGGAAAAGATAAGTGAAGCACTGACCATCTCATATAAGAATTCGGATGGAAGCTGGGATGAACCTCAAACAGTCGATATCGGGATGAATGCGGGATTGCCATTTGTATCGCCAGATGGGAAGTATCTTTTCTTTACTGGTGGAGAACGAGGGAAAAGCGATATTTACTGGGTCTCTGCGACATTCATTGAAGAGTTGAGGCCGAAAGAATCGGAGTAATCAATAAGGGAATAATTCCTGTAAAGCCTCATGAATGAAACTGTTACATCAGTCCCAGCTGTTTCATCACTGTGAGCTGATCGGATACCGTCCATTGCTCTACTATCTTTCCATCGATTATGAAGGCAATATCTCTCGGAGGCCGAATAAACAGGATCTTAAATATACAGGCGGGATAACTGGAGGGGGCAGCCCTTTTTAATCGTTACGACACCTCACCGATCCAATCCACCATCACCTCGAGGGCCAGGCCGACGTTGCCTATCTGACAATGGTTTTGAGCGTGTTCTTCTTTGGTGAAAACGCGTCCGGTTACAGACTTCGCGTTGGTCAGTACATCCAGTTGCTTCTGGTGCATTTTTTTTGGGATGAAGTGGTCCTTGCGTCCGGATAGTATCAATACGTCCTGATTTACCAGTTCGGGATGGACATTCTCTTCGCATAAAGCCAATAAAGTGTCGAAAGCGTCCAGCGGCATCTCCTTTTTTGAGATGTACATCAGTTGCGCGGCGAACCACGCGTCCATCGAGGCCCCTTGCTCGATTTTCCTGAGCGTCATCCTGTTGGACCAGTCACGCAGGTGATTGAAGAAAATCATGTGTAGATCCCAGAGAAAGGGGGGCATACATTGCATATAATCGTGAGCGTGGCCGTCGGCGATCACTCTGGTTATACGCGACTCGAATGCCGCCGCCCGCAGGCAAAGCCACCCGCCCATAGATATTCCCAACAAGGTGACATCGTCCAGGGTAAAGAAATCGAGGATAGCGGCGACAGGCTTCTCCCACTCATGATCGAAGGCGAGATCGTATTCGCGACGTGCGCCTCCCTGTCCCGGCCCTTCGAATGCGATGACCTCATAACCTGCTTCAGCGAAATAGGCCATCCATGAGTAGAATTCCTCGATGAAGGAATCGAACCCGCCATGCATAACGATGGTACCCTTTTTGATATCTGATGGAACGATTTTCATCGCAGGTAAATACGTACCCTGATAAGGAACTTCGAAACGTTCTATCGAGTCATCGCGGAAAGCCCGGTCGAACAGGTCTATAAACTTATTGTACAGTTCCTTTTTCTCTACGGTTTCTTTTAGTATATAGAATTCGGCGGCGCGGTAGTAGAATGCCGCATTCATAAGTCTGTTGTCGGTTTCGGCTTCTTGGGCCAGCCGGAGCATCTCGGTTTTCCAACTCGCGAAGTCCTTGACCAGGTGTCCGGCTCGTATCATATCTTCGTACCGGACATACCCCAGCGAATGCCAGCGATTTAACTGGAAATTGAAGAGCTGTTTTCTGTGGAACTTATGGTACCCGACCGGAAGTGTGAAATCGGTTCTATCAGCATTCACTGCTTGTGCCGCCTGACAAATTCTTCCATGTCTTCCTGCTTGAGGATATCATCGATCAACCTGTGCCGGGCAACCGAATTGTGCCGCCTGGCCGCATCTGCGGAACCCTTGATATTTCCAATATACCAGCCGAGTCCGAAAAACATGGTCGTGGAGGAAAGTCCGTACTGTTCCTTGTTGATAGCATCGGAGATGGTCCAGCCGATCAGGCCATTTATCAGCAGCGATGCGACCCCCGTACTGTACCTGCCGCTGTAAATGTACCCGGCACCAGGGATGAGCGCGGACAGAAATCCTGCTACGCCTGGCTTCTTCCGGGGAAGCTTGTCGAAGCGGTCTTCATATTCAAGGAGCCGGTTCGAGGCTGGATAAAAGTCGGATTCCGGGGGGATAGCACGCATTTTTCCGAGTGAGGCATTAAGATCCGAGATCCTCGCGTAGCTGAGGCCGATGATGAACTGTGATTCGTAATAGTGCGGGTCGTCGGTATCGAGTTCATTCCATTCGAGGTTAGTGATTGCGACTGTATAACGGCCAAGAGAGTAGTAACTTTTGCTTCTGTAGAGTTCCATCTCGGATAAAGATGTCCCGTCAATTTTCAGGGCTTGCCTGTTGATCTCCACAAAAGAGATGCATTGTTCATAATCCCCGCCTTCGTAATAACACCGGCCGATCCGGCTGAATATCGCGGCCCTTCGCTTTGGGTCCGATTCACCGTGCAGCTCCCGATAGTATTCCGTGATCGCCCTGTAATACTCACCATTTTCACGGAGAAAGTCAGCGAAGCCTGTATCGGGCTCCGGCTTTTCTGATTTTTGTTCTGGTGAGCGGAATTCGGAATCGGTCGTGAGGGCAAACGTCTGTTCCTCGACTGGAAGAGGGTCGTACGAGAGCATTCTTCCATCAACCATGACCCTTGGATAGTAATGATAATCCCTTCCACAGCGGAGAAGACGTTCGCAGGATAAGGCATAAGCTTTCAATGGGGAATGACGAATGAAAGTGAGTTTCGAATATTGCGAACAGGAGGGATGCATCGGGCAATTGGACTCGCCGTTTACCGGTGATATCCATCTCTGATACAAATCAAGGACGCCGCTCGTCGCCGCGCCGTATTCTTCCTGCTTTTTTACAATCCCTGCAACGGTCGGTCCGTGCATGTCGTCCAGAGCTGAGGCCCTCGTCGTAAGGAGTCCAGATAGAACTGAAGCAACAGCAAGGATGACTGAAAAAGACCTGATACCCATATTCTGCCGGCCGCCTTTATCAATCAGCCGAATTATCTTCGTCGGTGCCTTCTTTTTGTAGATCTTTGTTATATACCTTGACTGCCTTGTGAAGGTTACCCTCCAGGGAATGGTACTTGGTGAAGCCTATTCCACCCAGAATCGTGCCGACCGCTACGAATGGTAAAAAGTAATAAGTAGTCGTGTAGCTGTCGGAGTCCTGTTCTCCCAATTCGACAACGGGCAGGGCGATGAGGGTTGCCAGGGCCGCGATCACTCCGACCACCATCAGTGCCTTTCCGCTTTTTCTTGTCTTGTAAGCTCCGTTGACCATGTCGATGGCTTCCTGGTTGTCGCCCATCGCCAATATTATATTCTGGCCGTTTTCACCGATGTCTTTTCTCTGCCCACCTTTTTCAAAGGTCTTGGTTGTCACCAGTTTTAAAACATCAGTCTGACTGTAAGTGTTCTTCTTGAAGATGATCCTTGATTCCTTCAGTGCCTTCAGGGAATCCGCCGCCGTCGAGCCGGTGTCTTTCTGGAAAACGATCTTCTTTTTGGTAGATTTATCTGATTCTTTTTCGCTGGTCTGTTGCGCGGAGAGATTTACAGAGAAAGTAAAACACATCAACAGGACAAGCGATATTATCCGCTTTATTCTGGGATTTTTATACATGTTATCTATACGTCCTAATCTGTTTTACTCAACGGTGGACAGAAATTTCGCCATTTCCGAAATAATGTCCCTGGATACATCGCCGATGGCGTTACCCATGAGCAACTCGGCATTCGTTTTTGTTTTTCCGTAATCCGCGATTTCGCTGGAGTGTTTTATTACGGTATAGCGCCAGACTTCGACATTGTCACTTTTAAGTATCCCGGTGAGTTTCACGTCGATATTCGCTGTGACGTCGACTTTTGATGCGATCATCGCGCCGATAATACCTCCGATACATGCCTGCGTGTTCTGCGCCTGTGCCTCATCAAGCATGACATGGAAACTTTCCAGGGAAGCCATGAATGAATAATCGGCATCCGCGGGAGTGGAGGTTTCTTCGACAACATTGATATTTGTAAAGAGATGTGAATTCTGAAGGGCAATCAGGAGATGGTCGTTGAATTCAGGAAGCAGGTCGTTCTTGTAATTCTTGTCACCGAGATGTGTTACGCCTGATTTCCCACCGGAACAACCGTTTTCGACCCGCCCCTTCTTTTCGATTTCAGGTCTCGAATCCACGATCGGAGTATAGTTGATAGACGCGACAGGTTCAGACACGGTGAAATCCAGATCGCTCATCTGAGAAGTGACGGCGAATTTCCTCGTGCATCCCTGAACTAAAACGCAGGCAACCAGAATGGACAAAACCACGTGCCGCTTCTTCATTCTTCCCCCTTAACTAAAAAAACCCCGACTGATTCATGAAATTTACGATTTGTTGTTAATCCACATTAAAATCACTGTGGAGAAGTGTACTCAATATAACTAAATCGTGTCAAGTGATTTTGACAGGTAGGATAAGACGGATTCAGGCGAGGAAATCATTTAACGTTCAGGATCTGCTTGCCCCTGAAATAAACCGAGGGAAGCCGGTTACCCGACTTCCCTCTTTATTTTGACCGGTGAGCCACCCTATCTGCAGCACCCGGTAGTACTCGAGCTTAAGCTCTAGTAGCCGCCACGACCGAATCCGCCGCCACGACCGCCGCCACCGCCGCCACCGCCGCGGTTATCGTTGCGAGGACGAGCCTGGTTGACTTTGAGCGTACGACCCATGAAATCTTTGTCATTCAGGTTGTCGATAGCTGCCTGGGCCTCGGTGTCGTTTGACATCTCGATAAAACCGAATCCCTTCGGACGACCAGTGTCCCTGTCCGTAATGATGGATACGGTATCAACCGTTCCGTGTTCTTCAAAAGCTTTCCTGATATCGCTTTCGCTAGTATCGAAAGACATATTTCCAACATAAATCTTCATCAGAGCCTCCTGTAGGCCTCAAACGTAAAAAAGCACATACAGACATATTTTCGGAAAACCAACAAGTCCCCTAATAGAGATGATCAACTAGATAGGTGTCGTTCATCGTCTTTTTCGGCCAAACGGACTAACTCAAATTCCGAATTCATCTGCTTCGCCAAGAATATATACCTATTCTTAACAAAAACAACCCTAAAATTCAGTTTTTTCAACTATTTGCGATTTCGAAATATCCCCACAACACTGGCAATAATCAGAATCGCGCCGATCCACGATCCAGGCAGGGGCTTTGAACGCATCAATTCAGACAATTCAAAAAAAGCTTGCTAAACCAATAATTGTATAATACAATAATAGCATGTTACAATATCATGTCATTCTTCAGGGGGCAGCATTATGACACAAGTGAAGGTGGATTATAGTGAATTCTCCCTGTTTGTATCACTACTGGTCAAAAAATTGAGTCTGCTGAACAGAGACCATAAATCCTGTTATGGCCTGACGATGTCCCAGTGTTTCACAATCGAGGCCCTTGCTGAAAACGGCAAGCTGTCAATGAATAAACTGAGCCATGAGCTGGGTGTCACCGTAAGTACCATGACCAGGATCATTGATGTACTTCTGCGTGATGGAAATGTCAACAGGCGAGATAATCCGGATGACAGGCGTCAAGTCTGTATTGAACTCACCTCCTCAGGCAGAAACCTAGCTGTGAAACTGAGGCAATGCTCAGACCACTACGCAAGGGATATACTGGATCAGATACCAGAAAAGGAAAAGAATGGAGTAATCAAGTCTTTGAAAATGCTTGTCAAGGCATTGGAGTCTGCGAACAAGAAATGTTGCTAGGTGTTCCGGAAGAATTATCAATATAGAAAGAGAAATGAAGAAAAAATATATAACTGGTTCAATTGAGACGAAGGGTGGAGAGATCCCGACAGTCTCAACTTCGATTGACAGGATGGATAAATGGGGAGCATTCAAAGCAAGGTGTTCAATCGGTCGTATGCGCTATACGATTAGGCCGGGCCTGTATGCAGCCGGAAATCCTGATCAGGATTCGATCGTCCTGGTCTCAGCAAACTACAAGTTGAGTTTTGACGTGCTTCGAAGTTCTCTTCATGGAATCGATGCATGGATATTAGTGTTGGATACTAAAGGTATCAACGTATGGTGTGCCGCAGGCAAAGGAACGTTCGGAACAGATGAGATAGTCAATCGCATTGAGCAGACGAGGCTGAAAGAGATAATAGGTCATCGCAAACTTATTGTTCCACAACTTGGAGCACCCGGGGTGGCCGCTCATGAAGTTAAGAAACACTCGGGATTCACGGTGATATACGGTCCTGTGCGAGCGTCTGATATACTATCTTTTCTTGAAAACGGAATGGTTGCGACAGCTGAAATGCGAAAGGTGAACTTCTCAATGCGTGACAGGTCGGTTCTGGTACCTGTGGAATTTGTAATGGGATTCAAACATCTGGTTCTGGCCTCTGTTGTCTTTTTCCTTTTAGCCGGTTTGCATAAAGGGGGATATTCCACCCAGGTTGCTCTAACGGCAGGTAGTCGATCGACCCTGATACTGCTTCTTGCGTTCCTGACGGGAACGATAATGGTGCCGATGCTCCTTCCCTGGCTGCCGGGCAGGAGTTTTTCCCTGAAAGGACTGATCGCCGGTCTTATACTGATTGTTGTCCTGGGTGTCTCAGGGTTTGCGGAATCAAATATTATTGAATCGCTTGCCTGGATACTGATAGTCACTGCAATATCTTCTTTCACTGCTATGAATTTCACGGGGGCTTCGACCTACACATCTCTGTCTGGTGTGAAGAAGGAAATGCGGATTGCGGTTCCTTTACAGATCACTGCATCGTTGACAGGAGTGACACTATGGATAATAGGAAGATTTGTCTGAAAGGTATGGGACAATGGCCTCAATGAAGTATCTGAGAAATGTCGCTACACTGAAGTTGGATGCCGAGAGATGTATTGGCTGTGGGGTGTGCTCGACTGTCTGTCCACATGCGGTTTTTGATATCATTGGGAAAAAAGCGAGGATAGTCGACAAGGATTCATGCATGGAATGCGGTGCATGTGCCAGGAACTGTCCCGCATGCGCGATCACTGTCAAATCCGGAGTCGGTTGTGCGGCTGGCATTATAGCCGGCATGCTCAGGGGTACAGAGCCGGCATGTGATGAAGGATGTTGTGGATAGGACAGGGACTGCTGCAGTGTCCTGGCGGCTGACTGGATTATTTGCGATTTCGAAATATCCCTACAACACTGGCGATGATCAATAATGCTCCGGTCATGGTCCATCCGGTGACGCTTTCCCTGAGGATCAGCCAGCCGAGAAAGACCGCGATCACCGGGTTTACATAGGCATAGGTCATGACGACCTGGTAGGGGAGAAGCCTCAGGGTCGTAAGGTAGGAAGTAAAACAGATCACCGAGCTGAACAGGACGAGGTATCCCCAGGCCATCCATGCTTCGCCCGTGGGAGTGGGCAGGGGTTCGCGCCGGAGCAGGGCGATGGCCAGTAGTCCGACCCCGCCCAGTAGCTGTTGCCAACCTGACATGGCCCGGTCACTGAGGTCGAGTTTCCTCCTCTGCAGCCAGATAGAACCAGCGGCCCAGGAAAGGGGGGCGAAGAGAAGAGCGGCGACGGCCAGGATGTCCGCTGTGTTTCCCAGTCTCAGAACGGGCCAGGACAGGACGCCGACTCCGAGGAATCCAAGAAATACAGAGCCTGTCATCCGCCAGCCGGGGAAACGCCGGTCGACGACACAGACCATGCACTCGGCCCATATCGGCATCGATGCCACGAGCAGGGCCGCCAGCCCGGACGAGACACGAGTCTCCCCCCAGTTGACCAGCCCGTTGCCTCCGAGCCAGAGCAAAATGCCGCTACCGGCGAGTATTCCAAATTCCGGGAGAGAAAGCCGGATCCTCTCTCGGCGCAGCCGGGCCCATATCAGCAATATTGCCGATGCTGCCATGACCCGTACAAATGCCATTGTAAATGGAGGGAATCCCGATCCTTCCCTGACAGCTACACGTATTGCCAGGTAGGTGGATCCCCAGACCAGATATACTATCGATAGATGAGCAAGTCCGGCCCTATCGAGTGTTTTTCTGTCGACCATTCCAGTTCCCGTCAGTCGCTTGCCATTATGAACAACGGTTTGGCCTCGAAGCTCTTGTAGTGTGGCCGTAACCTGTCCGTGTTGTAATACTGGCCTACGTCGACCACTTTCTTGTAGCTCGTCACGATCTCGATCGGTACGTTGTCATAGCGGCCGTTCTTCAGGGCGACGAGTCGTCCAGAGACCCCCTCGAGTATGAGATTCAGGGCCAGGTTGCCGTAGGCCATCGGGACGATGGAGTCGATAGCGTCGGGATCTCCGCATCGGACCAGGTACCCGAGCTTCTGGTTGATGACGTTGATCTTGCGTCCGTTATTGAAATGCGGAGAGATAGTCTTCAACTCTTTGGAAATATATTCAGCATTCCCGCCGAGCTTCTTGTGCCCGTACGCGTCCTTTTCCTGTTCGGAGAATGTCATGTCGCCGCCCTCATGCTTTGCGCCTTCGGAGACGAGTACGACAGAATAATTGCTGGGGCTTGTGACCCAGTCTTCTACCAGCAGTTCGCACAGACGCTCCATATTGAAAGGATGCTCGGGAATGACGCAACGGTTGGCTGCACCAGCCATCGTCGGTAGCAGCGCCGTGAATCCGGCGTATCTGCCGAAGACCTCGATCACCAGGAACCTCTCGTGCGATCCGGCGGACGTCCGGAGGCTGTTAGTCATCTGGATCGTCCTGGTGACACAGGTACTGAACCCTATGCAGTAATCTGTTCCGGGAACGTCGTTGTCCATTGTCTTGGGAATGGCTATTATTTTTACGCCTTCATTATGCAGCCTTACTCCATAACTGAGTGTGTCGTCTCCGCCGATCGGGATAAGGTAGTCGATTCCCATATGATCGATGTTCTTGAGGACTTCCGGTGTAAGGTCGTTCATGTCGTCGGAATATCTGTCTTTCAGGTGCGCGGGTACATCAATCGCGGGGACATGGCTGGGGCGGGTCCTCGAGCTGTGAAGGAAGGTGCCTCCGGTCCGACCGATCCGGTTTACCATATTTTCAGTCAGGATCTCATAGTTTCTGCTGTTGTCGGCATCTTTGTCTCGTATGATCTCGATCATGCCGGCCCAGCCGCGGCGGATGCCGACGACTTCGTAGCCTTCACGGATCGCCCTGATGGTGACGCTCCTGATCGCCGGGTTGAGTCCCGGCACGTCTCCTCCTCCGGTGAGGATTGCGATTCGACCTTTTTTTGTCCTGATATTGCTCATAGGTTCTTCTCCATGATCTTTAAAGCCCGGCCGGACACAATGCAAATTCACGACCGGTCGTATGCGGTGGCCTCAACGGCATCGGAATCCCGGAGAATCGTGGATGTCCGGAAGGTTGTGGGCATAAATGTGCGAGCTGAGAAAAGGCGATGGCCTATTTAGCTTTTTTCTCTTTTCTTTTTTCCTTCAGCGATTTTGCCGGTTTCTTTTTGGTCTCTTTTTTTGTGTTTCTTTCTTTCCCCATGATCTCACCTCTCAATCTTTCATCAACAGGGTGTATCTCAAATCCTTTACAGATGCCAGGATTATAATCCAAGCGGCCTCATTCCATCAATCAGATATTTTTCGGTAAATGATGATTTTACATTCTTTCCAGCATGGATACTCTTGCCAGACAGGTAGAAAAGCGGCATTATCATCCCATGTCCCTGGAGACATGGGCTTTAGTCGTAAAATGGAGGATTCCGATGAAATTCGAGGCGCTTGACTTCTTCGAAATAGAAAAATCGTTCAATGAGGAAGAGGTCCTGGTCCGTGATACCGCACGAAAATTTGTGGACAGGGAGATCATCCCTGGAATCGCAGAGCAATGGGAGGCAGGAGAATTTTCTCTCGATCTCGTGCAGAAGATGGGAGAACTCGGGTTTCTAGGTCCTTTCATCCCTGTCGAATACGGTGGGGCGGGATGCTCCTATACGATATATGGCCTTATCTGCCAGGAGATGGAACGTGGGGACTCGGGGGTCAGATCGTTCTGCTCGGTCCAGGGAAGTCTCGTTATGTATCCGATCTGGAAATTCGGTTCAGAAGAACAGAAGAAAAGATATCTGCCCGAACTTGCGGCCGGGAAGATCATAGGGTGTTTCGGACTCACCGAACCGGATGCGGGGTCCGATCCGCGTTCGATGATGACCAGCGCGAAGAAAGACGGGAGCGGGTGGATACTGAATGGCGCCAAGATGTGGATCACAAACGGTTCGATAGCCGATATCGCTGTCGTGTGGGCAAAGGACGAAGAGGGAATCATCCGCGGGTTCATCGTTCACAGAGATGACGAGGGTTTTTCTGCTCCGGAACAGAAACACAAGGTCTCACTGCGCTCATCAGTCACTTCAGAGCTTGTCCTGGAAGATGTACGTATTCCAGCGGACAGGGAGTTGCCCGGGACCGAAGACTTGAAAAGTCCCCTCATGTGTCTGACCTCGGCGCGTTACGGGATCGCCTGGGGAGCGGTAGGCGTCCTTCAGTCGGTATTCGACGAAGCCCTGCAGTACAGCCGGGAGAGGATACAGTTCGGTAGGCCGACCGCTTCTTTCCAGATGACCCAGGCCAAACTGGTTGAGATGGCGACCGATCTGACCAATGCCCAGATGATGGCGTATCATCTCGGCAGGCTCGCAGACAGTGGAGCCATGAAGCATTATCACGTATCGATGACGAAGAGGCACAATGTCAATGTAGCGCTCGAAGCAGCCAGGAAGGCTCGCGGCATGCTCGGCGCGAACGGGATAACCCTCGAATACCAGGCTATACGTCATATGTGCAACATGGAGTCTGTCCATACATATGAGGGTACGTTCGAGATACACACGCTGATCCTTGGCGAGTATTTCACAGGCCTGTCGGCGTTCGGAAACGAGTAGAAAATGAAATATCAGCGAGATTGTGCTTATTCCTGACAAAGTATCATGCTAATGTAGGCTCATGTGGAAATATCTGCGATCTGTTCTGGCTCTTGATGGCCTTTCAAGGAAAAGCCAGACGCTTGTATATATGATGGTTGGTGTGGCTATAGGCATGGCGGCGGTCGTCTTCAGGGTGGCCAACGCCGTTTCGTATATCAATGAGGAGCCGGAGACCTGCGCCAACTGTCATGTCATGACCGATGTATACGCCAGCTGGCAGAGGGGAAGCCATGGCTCTGTGGCCGTCTGCACCGACTGTCATCTTCCACATGAGAATATTATCTCGAAAACAGCTTTCAAGGGAACAGACGGTCTGAGGCATTCCTATGTCTTCACCGCCGGCATCGATCCACAGGTAATGGAGTTATCCAGGGGTGCCATTCCGGTTATTCAGAAGAATTGCATCCGTTGTCATTCGTCACAATTCGCCATGGTAAAGCTTGCGTCATCCGGAGAGCGGAGATGCTGGGATTGTCATGATAATGTTCATAACAGCGTAAGAAGCCAGGCCTCGTCTCCAACGGTGCTCAGGCCGGTGATGCCTCCCGCAGGGTGGGATCTGCCGGAGAGCTGGAAGTCGCAGGACAGGTAAAGAAAACGGTATCAGGAAAGGATAAGATATGAGCGGACCGGGAAAAACGGGACTTCCCCGCTGGGCGGGTGGAGTCATCGTCGCACTATTCGCTGTAGTCGTATTTTTACTGGGCATGTTCGCCGTATCGATAATGGAGCATCGGTGGGAAGCTCAGCGGCCGGCTATCGCGTTACAGCCGGTCGATGAGTGGGAGACAGACAATGCCGTTTATGGAGAGAATTATCCGAGGGAATATGATGGGTACCTCAAAACGAAGATAGACGACACGAGGACTATGTATGGAGGGGCCTATCCAAGGGATTATCTGGAGGAGGACCCCTACCAGGTGATCCTCTTTGCTGGATATGGTTTCAGCCAGGAATACCGGCAGGCGAGGGGGCATTATCACGCGATCGAGGATGTGACCGAGACGAAAAGGATAAAGAAGCCGGTCAACCCTGCTACCTGTTGGACCTGCAAGAGTCCCGACGTTCCAAGGCTGATGGCGGAGATGGGTACGAAGGAGTTCTACGGCTCCAATTTTCATGACCTCGCCGATGAGATAGTCAACCCGATCGGATGCCGGGACTGTCATGACCCTGAATCGATGAAACTGGTGATAACGAGGCCGGCGCTGAGAGAGGCCTATGCTGCCCGTGGTAGGGATATAGATGAGGTTACCCATCAGGAGATGCGTTCCCTGGTATGTGCCCAGTGTCATGTGGAGTACTATTTCCTCAATGATCCTGCAGAGGGAAAGAAAGATTACCTGACATTGCCATGGGTCAAGGGGACATCTGTGGACGAGATGATAGCCTACTATGACGAATATGGATTCTCCGATTATATTCACCCGATCTCGGGTACGCCGATCATCAAGTCGCAGCACCCGGACTACGAAGTCTTTTCGACGGGGATCCACGCGTATAGAAACGTTGCCTGCGCCGACTGCCATATGGCGTATGTGGCGGAGGGAGGCATGAAAGTCTCGGATCACCATGTTCAAAGCCCGTTGCTTAACATTTCGAACAGTTGCGCGGTCTGTCACCGGTGGACCGAGGATGAGATCAGGAGCCGTATCGAATCTATACAGACCATGTGCTACACCGCGAGAATGGCAGCCGAGGAGGCTCTGGTGAAAGCACATTTTGATGTGGGGGCGGCGGCTCAATCCGGAGCTAGCGGGCAGGAACTCAGCGCTATCAGGACCACCTTGCGCCATGCGCAGTTCAAATGGGACTATATCGCTTCGAATAACGGGATGGGGTTCCATTCACCGCAGGAGTATCTCAGAATAGCGGGGGAATCCAGATCGCAGGCTCTGGAGGTCAGGCTGTTCGCAGCCAGGCTCCTTGTCGAGAAAGGGTATGCCGATACACCCGTCTATCCCGATATCTCGACGAGAGAGAAGGCATGGAAGGTGGCGAGTGCCTTTGTAAATGGAAAAGGTGCGAATCTGCTGTCGAGACATTGATGCCTCTGGACATGCCCGGTCGTTTGAATATCGGCGAAACGCGGTCCGTGAAGCGTTTATTCCTTCAACCAGTTCTTTGCGGCACGACCGGTCTTAAACAACTCGATCTCTATCGTATGACCGGAGGTCGATTTGTAATGGTTGACCGTAATTATTCCTAACGCGCTTTCGGGTATCACAAAGGCTTCTTTTGTCAGCCCTGCCTTGGCGAATTGTGGAAGAATCTCGTCAATCACCCATTGTGTATCCGCCGGGTCGATAGCATCGATATGGCGAGCATCGACAAACCACTCCATCTTTGGATATTTCTTTTTGTGTTCACGATAAAATTGCAGACTTTTTTCCTCAGACAGCCTGAATTCCGTCGAAGGGATGAACGCTTTCTTCCCTACCCATTCCAGACATGGAACACTCTCGTCAATCGCGATCTTCACATATTCATTCTCGAATAGTTCCATTGTCGACTCTCTTTTCTTGTCCTCCACTTTAATCCATTCTCTCTGTGTCTTTGAAATACAGTCTATCCCCGCTGATTGGATTTGTCAAAAATATTCTCATTACATGGGTTGTAATACCCTTGATCTATAAACTGACTGAAATGGACTGATAATAGAATAGTCTCATATCAGTTGATTATTCTATTGGGAGTTTGGATTTGGTAGTGTGAGCAATATTGTGTATTATTCTTAGCTGTCGAAAAAACATATATGAATATGACCGGGATCTTGCGGAAAAGGATCATGAAAAATAGAACGGGAAACAGTCGGTCCAAAACAATAACGATCTCGCTTGCCCACCTTGTGCATGATGTGCCCGGCGCCTTTCTCGCGCCGATACTTCCCCTTCTGATCGAGAAATTCGGTCTTACAGTATTTCTGGCGGGCATGCTTGACACTTTCAGGCGAATTCCCGCGATCGCCAATCCTTTTCTCGGGCTTATGGCTGACAAAATCTGTATCAGATGGTTCATTATCCTGATGCCGGGAACGACTGCCATACTTATGAGCCTGATGGGAGTCGCTCCTGGATATGCTTTTCTGTCTGTCCTTCTTCTCCTGTCTGGAATCAGTTCTGCTCTCTTCCATGTGACCGCGCCTGTGATGATCAGGCATGTATCCAAAGACAGGATAGGCATGGGGATGAGCTTCTATATGCTTGGAGGAGAACTGGCCCGGACGCTCGGGCCGCTTATTATCCTGGGAGCTGTATCGTTGTGGGGGCTGGATGGCACTTACCGGCTCGTTCCTTTCGGGATAGTAGCCACGATCCTTCTGTACTTCATGCTGAAGGACGTTTCAATGGAGAGGGAAGCTCCAGCGAAAGAGGATGAAGGGGTAAGAAGGACATTTATCGGCCTCGTTCCTTTTTTCATCTGCGTCACAGGCATCTTTTTTTGCAGGGCAGCTATGAAGTCAGCTCTTACTCTTTATCTCCCGACTTATCTTACATCACAGGGAGCTTCACTCTGGATGGCGGGGATATCACTGGCGGTGCTTCAGTTCTCAGGCGCGGCAGGCACTTTTCTCGCTGGAATAATCTCGGACAGGATAGGGCGAAAGGCGACTCTGCTGATCATAACTGCCGTCAATCCTTTTCTCATGTGGCTTTTTATCTGGCTGGACGGCAGGTATTCTATTCCGATCCTCATTGTCACCGGTTTCTTTCTGTTCGCCAGTGGCCCCGTTCTTCTGGCGCTTGTCCACGATATCAAGTCCAAACGCATGTCGTTTATTAACGGGATCTACATGACACTGAATTTCACTCTGAGCTCGATCATGGTCCTACTGGTCGGCTTCTCGGCCGATAAGATCGGGCTGGATCTTACTTTCAGGATATCAGCTTTTCTGGCTGCGGGATCCGTGCCTTTCGTCTTTTTTCTTAAGACTCCAGGCAGCGGCTCAAAGACTGATTCAAGAGATTGACGACCAGTTGACCTCTGGCAGCATTTTATCCACGACGCATCTGTTTCATCCTGCCTGGTACTGCCAGAACGAAAAGAATTCCCGCAAGTACCAGAAAAAACAGAGGTGTGCCAGAAGCGACCGCCTCCGGATTGACTCCCTTGAAATCGAACAAGGTGATTCTGCCGGACAATCCCAGGTAGCAGAGTACCGGATATAGAATTTGGAACGCGCGGCTTCCGTTTGTCCAGATCCCGAGCGAGAGTGCCATCGCTGAGACGAACATACCACCCGTGACAAGGGCCCATACCTGAGGGATATTACCACTGATAATGAGTCTGAGACCAAATCCCGAACTGATGATCATGGCGACCAGCATGCCGGCGATCCAGATCGCGGGCAGGTGTGTGCTTATCGATCCGGTGGAAGGGAAGACAAGTGATTCTGTGCCGTAGTGTCGTTCGCGACATCCCATATTCGACCACACAATAGTCGGCCACGCCCAGGCTATGGCCAGAAGGAGTATCCTCACTGGTTCCTTCGGTACGACTCCTGAAGATATGATCAGGCCGAGAGCTCCCAGGTACCACCACCAGCTTTTGCCTCTCAACATGAGGCGCAATTCGAGAAGCGACAGGGTGAATAATTTTCTGCTGCCACGCTGCTGGTCGATGTGGGGGAGATCGTGGTAAGTGATCGAAGAGTTCAACACAGGCTGCTCAACGATTCCGGTCTCCTGAATACGGTTCTGGGCATTGGCCTGTTTGCCCCGCTTTTTCTTCTTTCGTCTGCCAGGCCTGATCCGGCGCCTGGCGGGGTCGAATCTGTCAAATGGAATGGCTGTGACCATAACGAGCAATAGTGATCCAGCCAGCCAGAGAAACCTTTCGCCGATTCGGGCAAGATTCCAGCTTATGCCGGGCCACTTGAAACGTTCTTTCGTGTGTCCTCCGGTCGGTTGGTAGATGTCGGTGTCCCCCGAACTAATATCCAGTCCCTGTTCGGTCATGCTATCAACCATTCCTGAAATACTGGCCGAGGCTCCCATAAAGTCGTTTGATGGTACGACATCGATGGGAGAGTCGAATAGCGGGCCGACCGTGGCTGCCATCAACAGGAATCCCCAGAGCGCGATGTAAGCGATGTATCCAAGTGTTCCCCGTAGCAGCGGTACGGTCTCGAATGTCACGGCGATGGCAGATACCCAGGACATGACTGGCAGGCTCATCAGCCATATCGGTGCTGAGATCTGCCAGATGTTCAGTGAAGAGGTCTCCCCACGTACGAGATTCATGATTATGGCGATAAGATTGAGGACAAGTACGATAGAGGAGAGTACGGCCAGATTGCTCAGCCATTTTCCTGTCATGTATTCGACTTTCGATACTGGCGTCGCGGCAATGATCTGTCCGACCCGGGTTTCGTAGTCTCTGCTGACAGAATCCTTAACGAGGTAAAAGCCCAGCAGGGAGAGCATCGAGGTTATGCTCATCCCTATTATTGTCCCGATCCAGGCCGAGTTGTAGGCAGCCCTGTATCCGTAGATCACGAATCCGTTATATGAAGCGCTTGCGGCAGGGACGAGAGTATATCCGGCGACTATAGTCACACCCAGCACAACCAGGAAACTGAACCGTCGGATCCTCTCAAGGAAGTCGGCGAGTGCGAGGTTGTAGATCCCGTTGAATCCAGTCATCTATCGCACCTCTACGGCGGACACGCACTTCTCAGCCGATGAGATACAGTATAGATACGCGTCTTCCATCGTCGGGGGGACAGATACGGCTTCCTGCGTGGGGGGCTCATCCGCGACTACCCTGATATGGATTCCATCGCTTCGCCTCAGTGTGCCGCTGACAATATATTGTCTGCGGGTGTTTTCAAGCTCGTCGCTGGATATTGTACACGACCAGACCTTCCCGTCAACCGCCGCAAGAATCTCCTCCGGTGGCCCGTAATGAAGGAGGCTTCCACCATGCATGAGTGCAATGCTTGTAGCCGCCGCTTCCACATCCGAGACGATATGAGTGGAGAGGATGACGATCCGGTCGCCTGCAAGATCGGACAGAAGGTGTCGAAATCGGACCCGTTCCTCAGGGTCGAGGCCCACAGTTGGTTCGTCCACAATAAGGAGCTTTGGATCGTTCAGGAGTGCCTGCGCTATGCCGACTCTTTGCCTCATGCCACCCGACAGTCCTGCCAGTGGTCGGTCGGCCACATCGGTGATATTGACCAGCCGGAGAAGGTCATCGATCCGGCGTTTGGATGATTTGCCGGGGACTCCCTTTATTGCAGCGATGTAGCGGAGGAATTCCCTGGCGGAAAGATTCGGGTAGATGCCGAAATATTGTGGAAGATATCCGAGTATCCCCCGTATGGTTCCGGGAGATCCTGCGATATCAGTTCCGTCCCACTTCACCGTGCCGCTTGTTGGCCTTGTCACAGTGGCCAGGATGTTCATCAATGTAGTTTTTCCCGCGCCATTGGGTCCGAGCAGGCCTGTCACTCCGGGGCCTATTTCCAGGCTGAAATCTTTCAGCCCCCAATTGCCCCCTTTATATTTTTTGCTGATATTTTCTATGCAGATATTCATCAGTGATTCTCCTGTTGCTTTGTCCGACCGGATGCCGGAATCATCCGGCTATTGATTCTGTTGTATAGTAAGACGCCAGAAGAAGGGAATTGTTTCAGAAGTCTATGAATTGAAGATAAAAAATGCCGGAGTCGTTGGTGGTCCGGCCAGCCAGACAAGACACACTTTCAGCATGTCCAGCACAGTTCCGAGATCCGATCACCACAGGGGAAACCATTTTCATGAAATCCGTCCGCGCCGGTCCAGGGCCTTCCCGTATGAGGTTGCCCACACACCCGGGACCTTTTGGTGATCTCTGCTCAGGGAACTGTCGTTTGACAATGTCCGGGACTCACCAACAATTTTCTCCGACAAATATTGATCAATCAATTTCCAAACAGCCCGAGAAGTTCTTCGAAGCTGCTACTGTCATACATTACAAGAATGAATCCAATTTGCAGGCGGTCCTGAATAATTGCTGATATTAATCTGCTGGGGTGGGCATGATGGTATAATCGCATTATATATCAACGAGTTATGTTTCGTTGGAGGCGTGCTCGCACCGCCGTTATCAGGCTCTCACAACGCTAATATGTCCTGATTTCGGCCTATCAGATGGTCGACACTACACAGTATCGAGGTGGATAAGCACGTATGTTGTTGTCATTATATGAAATGCAGGAAAAAGACATGATGACACACATTGATACATGTGGGGGCATTGGATTTTCGAACAGGTGGTCGATCAGGTTTGCCGAACTGACTCCATTGAATTGCCTGACTGGTCGAAATGTGGAAAATATGTCAATTCCTGTTTACAAAAATAAATTGTAACATATTGCAATAAATTGTCTTGACAGCATGATTGGCATCTTATACAATCGGCGCACTTCCCGATTGTAAATCATTTCCATTCCCCACCATTGACCCAGGAGGGCTTGATGAAGCTTCTCTCACGGACTCGTTTCAGTTGGGTTTCAGGGATTGCTCTGCTCGTAGCATTCGGTATGCTTGCCGGATGTTCAGGAGTGAGCGACAATCTAAATGCTCCCGATACCGAGGGCCTTGGATTGGTTCAGCTAAGCAAGGCTGATCCCCGCATTCAGAGTGTAATGGCGGTACAGGACCGTCATACCGGCAATCTTATGAGCGATCCGGAAGTAGTCGGAACGGCCACTGGCCTTGACGACAAAGGTACCCCCGCGATTTTTGTTTATCTGGAAACTTCAAAAGGCGGCAAGAATGTTCCAGCCGAGATCGAAGGAATTCCTGTAATGAAGATCGTATCAGGAAAGATGATGATGTTGAGAGGTGGCGGTACTTCCACAACCGGTCACACTGCCCGTTATCCGAGACCGATATCTCTCGGTGTCTCCGGTGGTAACAGCAAGGATTTTGCGTATCCTTACTGCTGCAGCGGAACTCTCGGAGCTCTCCTTCAGGATGGCTCAGGCACACAGTTCATCCTGAGTAACAAGCATGTATTCGCCGGTGATCAGGCCGCAAGCGCCAACGATCCCGATGTAGCCGAGGTCGGCAACGAGATCAACCAGCCTGGCCTGATCGAAGTAGGCTGCCAGGATCTTTCTGCTGACTATGTAGCGAATCTTTCGGCATGGTGTGTAGACGGTAATGATATCGATGCGGCTCTGGCAGAGGTCATGCCAGGCATGGTCGATCCGGGAGGATCGATCCTCGAGATCGGCGAACTGTCAGCGACCACGATGGACGCCTATGTAGGGCTCAATGTTAAAAAGAGCGGTCGTACTTCGGGCCTGACCAGGGCCTATGTAAGCGCACTCAACGCCACTTTCACGGTTGGCGGATCTGATGAGTGTGGCGGCGAAGCGACTACAGAATTGTTTACCGGTCAGATCGTCGTTACAGGGAACAAGTTCCTGCAGAGCGGCGACTCCGGTTCTCTGCTCGTCGAAGATGTTGCGGTCAATCCCCGCGCGGTCGGCCTGCTTTTCGCCGGCAGCACACGGACTGCGATTGCCAATCCGATCGATAACGTACTGAATTATTTCGGTATGTATATGGTCGGTAACTAGGAAAACTGTGGCCTGAAAGGTCAACAGGATCCTTGAAAAAACGTCCGTCCCTGTATCGACCAGGGGCGGACGTTTTCATGTAATCATGAAATATCGAATGGTCCTGGGTTCGGGACCTGGTGGCCGATTACCAGAGCAACCCGAGATCCTTGAAATACACATTCAGTTCCCTGCGCTCCGCAAGGTTGATCTCTTCGCTCCACAGTTCTACCGGGTTCAGTTCATCTGTCAGCACCGGCACATCGCTGATGTCAGGGGTGAATCTGTTATTCCAGGCGTGAATTCGATCGTAATCGGCACTGAATCTGGAATCGGGATCCGGCAGTTCGGAAACGGTTTCCAGTGGCCGGTTAGATGCCAGGATGATTATGTTGCCGAGTTTGTTCGGAGGCTCGGCTATCGGCAGGGCGAGGACTTCTGTGAAATGGCTTCTCAGGGTCGCTGTCACCGATCTGACTATCGTACTTTTCCATCCGATCGACTGGAGGTTGATCGCCAGGACGCCATTCTCGTCGAGTCGTGACTTTACAAGTCCGAAGGCTTCTCTTGTAATCAGGTGAAAGGGGACAGACCCGCTGCCGAAGGCGTCCATCACTACTACGTCGTATATTTTGTCGGTACCATTCAGGAATTGTCTGCCGTCCATTGTGTGGATATTGGCCTCTTCTTTTTCGAGATCGAAATGCTCTCTCGCCATTTTGACTACGACCGGGTCGATCTCTACTCCGTCTACACTCCAGCCTCCCCGGGAAAAATGTTTTGCGACTGAGCCTCCTCCGAGACCGATCAGCAGCGCGTCACCGGGGGTGGAAAACATATATCGGGAAATGTCCACCACATTGACGTATGAAAATAGTGTCTCGTTTGATTCAATATCTGTAAATGTATGGATTGCTCCGTCTATAAGAAGAAAACGAGCGTTACTGTATTCGACGACCATGATCTGTGCGTATGGGCTCTGCTCGAATGCTCTGATGGAGCCTTCACCGCTCGTCCTCGCTGGTGCAGTGTTCATAAATAGCGCTGCCGCGGCACATAGAATAAACAACAATGCCAGCCCGGACCTCTTCGCGAAGGATCTTCTGTCGAGCATGGCAGCGAAGGCCGCGGTGAGTAGAAGCATTATTCCGATCGAAATAGTTAGAATTGAGACTCCTACTTTGGGTATGAGGATAAATCCTGTGAGAAGAGCCGCGACTACGCTTGCTGCAGTGGAGACCGAATAGAGGTTTCCTGCGGAGCGGCCGACTTCTCCAAGGCTGACAGTTCTCAATTTAATCGCGTATGGGCTGATCATTCCCAGCGCAAAAAGAGGAGGGAAGAACAGGATGAAGCCAGCGACAATTACTGCCATCCGTAATCCGAGAGATCCAGATATCCAGAGGACCGGCCTCTTGAGAAGGGGGACCATGATGAGCCAGATTCCCGCCATTGCCAGGATAACAGCGATCCTCGTCAGCGAAGCTTTCCTGTCAGCCATCCTTCCTCCGACAGCGTAGCCCACGCTGAGAGCTGAGAGAGCGACAGTGATGAGAGCCGACCAGAGGAACAGGCTTACTCCGTAATGCGGGCCAAGGATCCTGGTGCCGAGGATCTCGACCGCCAGTACCGCCGCGCCGCTTATCGCTACTATGACATAGAGGATCCAGGGATTGATCTTTCTGGCTGGAGTCTCTTTTTCCATGGTTTTCCTTTCTTTCAGCGGGAAGGCTTGCCGAAGGGGGGGGGACCGGAAAATAGATTGTATGAATGGCGACAGATGTCAGTATACCTTTAGTCCAGTACCCGTGTCAAGTCAGGCTGGTTTCCCCTGTGGTTCGCCTGTTTTTTTCCATATCTGTTCATCGATCAGTTTCTTTATTGTGCCTGTCCGTTGCCTGGGGAAGAGGATATGTTTATTTCTCAAGGAGGGATGAGTAGATCTTTTCGGTCTCAGCGACCATCCTGGATGCCGAGAATCTTTCCAGCACTCTCTCTCTGCCGGCCTTTCCCATCAGTGCCCGTTGTTCTTTGTCACTCCAGAGATCCTCAATCGCATCGGCAAGGGCTTTCGGATCTCCGGCCTCGACCAGCAGGCCGGTAATACCATTTTCCACTGCTTCCCTGTTTCCCCCCACATCTGTGGTGACAATGGGTCTGCCGGCGGCCATGGCCTCGAGGATCGCAAGGGGAAGTCCCTCTCGAAGCGAGGATCCAGCTACTACGTGGAACCCTGACAGTAGAGGACCAATGTCCGTGACTATTCCGGGGAAATGGACCGCTGTTCCGATGCCTGCTTCCAGCGCCTGTCTTTCCAGCGATGGTCTTAACGGGCCGTCTCCAACGAGTGTGAGGTGGACAGGAATATCCCGGGCAGACAGTATCCTGACAGCTTCGATCAGGTGCTTGAATCCCTTCGGGGCTGACAGAGTCCCGATGCTGCCGATCCTGAGTTTCCCGCCTTCCGGTCCCGGGCCCGTCGCTGTATGGGAGCCAGTATCGATTCCATTGAGTATGGTGACTGTCTTATCCGGGTTGAGGAGAGGGATGTGCGATTTTCTGACCTCTTCAGAACAGGCGATTACCATATCAAGAAGGCGGCGCATGGATGGATAGAATATTCTGCCCATTTTGCCTCCCGCCCGCTGCGGATAATCGATGCTGTGTTCAGTCATCAATCTGACCGGGACACCGGCGAAGATCGCGGCGGGAAGCCCGAGAAAGAGAGGAAGAGGGTTGTGGAAATGTACTATCTTTGCCCTGTTCTGTTTGAAAATACGGGTCATACGTGTCAGGCTTCGGATGTCAGAAGACCGGGTGTTCAGTATATGGACCTTTACACCAAGTGATTCGACCTCCTCTATCAGGGGGCCTCCGGGCATGAACGAGATCGCTTCCATCCTGTATCGGTTTCTGTCGTGAAACTTTGCGTAGTGGTATAGGATCTTCTGAGCTCCACCAATATCCAGGGAGTGGATGAGATGAACGCAGAGTA
Source organism: Candidatus Latescibacterota bacterium (assembly GCA_019038625.1). Classification (NCBI taxonomy): domain Bacteria; kingdom Pseudomonadati; phylum Candidatus Latescibacterota; species Candidatus Latescibacterota bacterium. Next base: position 24,399 of record JAHOYU010000176.1, read on the forward strand.
CTTTTTCTCCGGACATTATACTGCTTTCGATGTCAGCATCTGCCGATAACGGATAACCGATTTTCAACACCGGATATTAAATGAAGATAGGGACATTCACAATGGAAAACGGGGCCACAGGGAAATCAGTCGTGGATGTGGGAACTTGTCGATGTCCTTAATGTATGCTATTCTGTGATCTCTTGAAGGAGGAAGCCCGGTTGAAACGATACAGTCGACTTATGACTATTACCTTTGTGACTTTACTAGCAATAGTGCTGTTCGGGTCGTCTGCAGGAAGCGCATTCCCGCCGCCTCCGGATTTTCTTTCACCTCCTGACACGATCATCGTATTGGCTGATCCAGGCCAGGATGCTGGCGGTCCTGCCAGGGCCGGGGGTGAACCGGACAGCTTTGATCTGTCCGAGAGAAGCAGGCTTCTTCTTTATCCGAGCAAACTTGAAAATATTAACACGAATCTGGTCTTCTCAGTTCGAAAGCAGAGGCCGGCGAACAGCCTGATGGGATATGAGATATACAGAGCTTCCAGAATGCAGTGTACGGTCCAGGGTGCCAGTGCTGGTGCTACCCTGGGGCTGATGGCCGGAGCCTTCGGCGAGATGATCGGCGCCTGGGATGATGATACATCCTGGTACATCGGTGGCGCGATGGCCGCCTTTGGAGCCTTGTACGGGGGGAAGATCAAGGCCGATGACAAGGGATGGAGCCTGCGGATCAGATGGGATGACGACTGACACAACAGGAGATCCGAGCAGGACTGTTATCCACCTTTCCTGCTATGTTATGCCACCTTCTGGCATAATGGATGCATGATTCTATTAAATTGAAGTGAAATTCTAACTCCTCTGTTTTCAGCCGGATAAGGCTTCGGCCTGCTGTGCCTGGTTGATGGATTGCGATAAAACCGAAATGATCGGCGCATTTCGCCGAAAAAATCCCGATTTTCGGGAATAGATTGATTCGAGGTAGAGATCATGAATATCAATAGATCGATAATAATAGCCCTCGCGGGGGTAGTGATGTTGATCTCCGCATGTGGAAGGGACGGGGAGACGATACACATACCACCCGATATACCTCCCGTCGACGATCTTGCTTTTGAGTTTGAGAGGATGCAAACAGGCCCCGGTCCGGAGCTGACTGGTATCAGTTACACCGAAGACGGGTATGCAATCGCTGTCGGTTTTGACGGTGCTTTTCTGAGAGATGAAGGAAGCTCACAATGGGCGCGTCCGGGAACCGGGATTACATCAGATCTCAGGGACATACACGCAAGATCTCGCTATGAGTTGTGGACAATAGGAAAAGAAGGATCTATTTATCATTACGAAATGAATAAATGGAACATCGTCTATGACGATCCTGATGACAATACACTTAACACTGTTTGGAGCCTTTCCAGAAGGATCCATTACGCTGTAGGATCTCGAGGAACTATCGTAAAATATCGCGGTGGCCCCTGGCGTAAGACCCGGACCGGGATTAAGTATGACCTGTTTGGAATCTGGGGGACTTCCGAGTATAACCTCTATTTTGGGGGTGAAGAAGGCGCTATTTACTATTATAACGGCACGTTGATGCGGATGGATTCACATGTCACGACGACAATACGAAGTATATGGGGTTTTTCAACTGACAATATTTATGCCGTTGGAGATGAAGGAACGATACTCAGGTTCGACGGAGATGAATGGTCCAGGCAGGATTCCCCGGTTTCAGGAGATATCTTCGATGTGTGGGGATTGGAGCCATCAAACGTATATGCCGTCGGAGAGGGAGGAATGATACTCCATAGCGATGGAATGTCCTGGACGCAGTTATCCAGTCCTACTCCGAATACTCTTAGACGGTTACAAGGGTATCTGGATCCCAGACGTATACTGGATGTTGAATGTTCAGATATCTGTGCAGTCGGTGACAAAGGCACTATTCTGCATTATGATCGCAATGAGTGGAGGGTATTCGATCAGTATTTCAAGTCGCCGATAAATAAAGTATCCATCACAGGTGAAGATGAATTCATAGCAGTTGGAGAATCATCGATAATACTCAGGTTCAAAGATGGGGAATTATCCAATATAAATGAACTTAATACGGTTGATCTCCTTGATATAAGTATTAGTTCAGATTCTAATGTATTTATAGTCGGGACTGATGGTGGAGTTTACAAGTTGGACGGCTCAAGGCTTGAACGTGTGAATTGGTCGACCAATCTCGATGAAAAGTTCTTCAGATCTGTCTGGGCGAACAATTGGTACGATATCTTTGTCGTTGGCAATGGTGGATCGATCGAACATTTCTCAGGAGCTTCCTGGGATAAATATTCAAGCGGAACAACAATGGATCTTTATGATGTTCACGGGTCTTCCCATACCAATGTGATTGCTGTAGGAGATATGGGCAATGCGCTGCATTTCGATGGCTGGGAATGGAGTCATCTAGAGACAGGTTCGGATGTACCTCTCTCTGCAGTCTGGATGAGTGATGGAGGAACTGCTTTTGTAGTAGGAGCCTCCGGAACCATTCTGAAATTCGACGGAGATACATGGACACAAATGAATAGTGGAACGACCAGGGATCTGAATGACATCAAAGGTGTTTCGGTCGAGGACGTATTTGCCGTGGGGGCCGATGGGACTCTGCTGCACTACAATGGATATGGCTGGACCGAAATACCAACTGGCTATCCGCACGATATCCTTGGAATCGATATAGGATACGGCATGATGGTCCTTGTCGGGGCGGATGGCTCGGTACTCAAGACTTTAACTGAATGACCGGAATTTAGATTGAATCGATATAGAAAACGGCCTCTGTCCGGATGACTGGACAGGGGCCGTCTTATAAATGATCGTTATTTTACTCACCGGGAAAATATACAAGGGTGACTATGGTTGTCCCGAGCCATTCACCGACGCCGGTGATACAGTAGCCGGCATTGATTCCATCTATGACAGCCGCCTGATACCCGCTTTCTCCCGGATTACACGCTGACCCACCCCATACGCTCGGTTCGGTGCGGCGTGAAGTATATGGATTGACGAGCAGCATGCCACCTGACAGGAAGTCCGTAAGACGGTTGCCTCCCGGCGTCATGTCCGCTGCGCTAGCCGGATATACACCGCCATTTTCGGCGGCAAATGCCTCTGCCGCGAATCGAATAATATGACAATTGGCGATTACTTCAGCATCTTCCTGATTCCGGATATTCGACACATCGCATATCAGCGAGGAGTATCCGTATCCGGCTATAACGAATCCGACGATGAAGCCACCTTCCTCTATGGACTTGTATCCTATCTGGCCGGGAACCAAAGCTGTCTCACAGGACGGCTCAGTATTCTCACCTGTGATGGCATTTTCGAGCAGGCTGCCGTCGGGGAGATAATCTCTAAGGCATTTGCCCACATTGTTCGAGGGCCAATCCAGAGACCATGGATAGATATCTTTGTTTTCTTCGATATATGCCTGAATCGCTTCATGCAGGAGCTGGCATCCCAGAATAACAGCCGAGTCTTCCGGGTAGTGTGTGTTCGAAATATCTACTATCAACGAATCATTGCCGAATCCGGTAATCCGGTACCCGACGCATTTATCTTCATTGATAAGGGGAAGGTATCCGATCTCACCCGATGCTGAAGCTATTTCTACCGACGGTTCAAGTCTCCACCATTCGTATGGGTTCCATAGATACTTGCGTTCGGGCAGGAGGTCTTTGACGGAAAAGTAATCGAAAATATTGTCTGAGTCTACATTTCGCGGATATTCCCCAAAGTTGCTGCGGGCGAATTCCTCAACAGCCGCCTGGAGAACAAGGCAATTTTCACGGACCAGGTCTTCTGCCGAAGTGTCCACTATAAGCGTTTCTGTCTCGACAGGGTTGGTATTTTCGCTGCATCCTGCGAGAAGACAAAGGGTTGCGGTGGCAACATATAGAAATACTTTTATTTTCATATCATAACTTCCATTTTCAGGCAGAGAAGACAGAGAGTTGATGTGAGGATATGCATATACTGCGCCAGCCAGCCCAGGTCAACATGCAGAGTCTATTTCGGGGGTTATACACTGACTACCGTTCATGGATGTCAGCCCCGCAACCGTTTTCGCATATCCTCGACGAGCGGTTTCGAGCCGACATAAAGTGCCGTCCTCTGATGCGGGGTCTCAGGTAGTATATCAAGGATGTCGTTGCCGTTCTCATCGATCGCGCAGCCACCTGCCTCACGTGCTATAAAAGCCGCTACATTTGCCTCGTAGAGCAGGCGCAGTTTTCCGGCCGGCCTGTTCTTCTGCGGGTTTGGATGATTGACGATAGCCGGGTACATGAACATTCCGCCATTGGAGAGAAGGCGGTGAAAATCTCCCGCGAGCGAGCCTGAGTAACGGAATGAATATTTCGGTTCGTTCCCGTTTATCCAGTCCTGGACCCTGGGGTCGAAGGTCGTGCGGTTCGACGAATTGAACGACAACTCCCAGTCTCTTTTTGTCTCCGGCATGACCAGGCGTTCGTAATTTTCCGGAATGACATATGTCATCGTCTCGTCCAGATGAAAACGGAAGACGCCTGTGTCCGCGAGGGCCAGAGTAAAGACTCCGTTCGGGATCAGGAATATTCCGGCGGCACGCAGTTCAGTGCCCTTGCGCAGATGGCCGTCTTCAGGGCCGTCGAGTTTTCTCTTGGCTACGGCGAACATAAGGCCGACCGGGAGGTTATGTTTGATATTGCTCGAACCGTCGAGCGGGTCGTAATAGAAGAAGTAACGGCCGTCTTCCTCGTTCAGAGGGATCGGATCGGCCTCTTCCTCGGATATGGCACAGATCACCTGGTTCGATCGGCGGAGGTAATGGAGGACGATCGAGTCAGCGATATCGTCCATCTTCATCACATTCTCACCCTGAACATTGGTGACGCCAGTCTCGCCCATTACATTCTTCAACGAACCGGTCTGATAGAAATACTGAATATATTTGGCGGCAGTCTGCACGGCTTCGAGGAGCACGAGAAAATTGTAACTGCGTTTGTGGTGCTCCTGGTGATGCAGCATGAAATCCATGAAGCTCTGATCAAGTTTCACACCGGACTCCTCTCGTTAATTATCATGAAAAAGATGTAGCAGTTTCGTGCCCGTCTGACAAGTCAGATAAATTTCTTCATAGTGGAAAAAATGCTTGCGGACATAGAGAATTATGTTATATTCCGCCACAGAACAGTGCGATTAGGATTGGATTTATGAAGTCATCCGGATGGGGGCGATAGAGAAACCTGCCTCACTTCATCCCTGATGGGACGCTCACTTGATTTTAATCTCAAAACTGTCGAAAAGTAGAGTTTAAACCCGTTGAGACCATCAGGAGGTCACAATGAAGATTTATGTAGGAAACATGTCTTATGACACAAGTGAAGACGACCTGCGCACAGCTTTCGAAGCTCACGGCACGGTCGACTCTGTAGCCATCATCTCCGATAGAGATACCGGTCGCCCGAAGGGCTTCGGTTTTGTCGAGATGTCAAATGACGATGAAGCCAAGGCTGCCATTGAAGCCCTGAACGAAAAGGACCTAGGGGGTCGTACGCTCAAAGTAAACGAAGCACGTCCTCGCAACGATAATCGCGGTGGCGGCGGTGGCGGCGGTCGTGGCGGCGGCGGCGGCAGAGGCGGCGGCGGTTGGGGCAGCTACTAGGCTAAGCTTCAAATGTCGGTCCTGATCACGCGTCTGGCAGGTCGTTTTATGACGCGGATCGTTTAGGGACCTCTGAATTTGTATAAAGAATGTAGAGGGAGGCAATAGCTTCCCTCTACTTCGTTATTGACCTGAAGTCTACACACATATTCCCATCAAAACCGATGTATTAATCTGTCGTTGAGCTGAACTCTATGTTAGGTTCAAAGTGAGTGCGGAGCAGCCTGTATCATGGTGATGTCTTGCGCTGCGTAAAGAATTGCGCAGGGCGAGATATGCGCAGGTCGCCGATTCGAATGTCCTTAATTAAAATGGAGTCTTTTTATGTCAAAGAAGTCTTTTCTTTTATTCACAGGTGTCATCATATCCGTTGTATTTCTGTCTGCCTGGCCAGCTGCGGCGGGAAATGATTACCTGCACCATCAGATCTCGGTGACGGTCGATCCGGGCGATCAGTTTATGGAAGCGGTCGATACCATTACCGTTCCCCTTTCCTGTAAAACCGATTCACTCGAGTTTTCCCTTCTGTCTAACCTGGAACCACGGTTGTTGAGTTCCGGCGCGACACTGATCCTTGTCGGAGAGGATGTCGAGGGGGAAGATCCCGGTATGGACAGGGAGGAAAGTTCCGATGCTTCCGGCATGTCGTTGAACCGGTATCTGATAGTATTCGGGAAATCACGTGACCGGGATACTGATCTGATAATCGAGTTTAAGGGAAAAATATATTTTCCGATTGAAGAATCCGGTCCTGAATATGCCAGGGGGTTCAGCCAGACTCCAGGCCTTATATCGGATCGGGGTGTGTATCTTGCGGGATCGACCTGCTGGGTACCCGATTTCGATGGCGACCTTCTCACTTTCGAGATGACTGTCAGTATGCCTGACGGCTGGGACGCTGTCAGTCAGGGCGAAAGGACATTTCACAAGAAATACGAGAGTGGACCGGGTGAAGTGGAAAGGATCTCTCGCTGGACTTCAAACGAGCCCATGGAAGAAATATATCTGATAGCGGCGCAGTTTCATGAATATACTCTCCAGGCGGGAGACGTCGAAGTGATGGCCTTCCTCAGGACCCCGGATGAAGCGCTGGCCGGAAAATATCTGGAGACTACCGGACAGTATCTTGAGATGTATTGCGACCTGATAGGTGATTATCCATTCTCGAAATTCGCACTCATCGAAAATTTCTGGGAGACCGGCTATGGTATGCCTTCGTTCACTCTGCTTGGTGAGAAAGTTATAAGATTTCCCTTCATACTTCACTCTTCCTATCCGCACGAACTTCTTCATAACTGGTGGGGAAACAGCGTATATGTAGATTTTGAACAGGGAAACTGGTGTGAGGGGCTGACAACCTACATGGCCGATCACCTGATAAAAGAACAACGAGGGCAGGGGGCACAGTACCGGAGAAATACGCTGCAGACTTACACGAACTATGTGAATACCGGCAACGATCTTCCTCTCAGCGATTTTATCTCCCGTCATAACGCGGCGACCGCGTCTGTCGGCTATGGTAAGTCCCTGATGATGTTCAACATGCTCAGGCAAATGGTAGGAGACGAAGCGTTTGTCAAGGGAGTCAGACTTTTCTATGAGAAGAACAGGTTCAGAGCTGCGTCATTCGATGATATCCGAAGAGCTTTCGAAAATGTCTACGGACGTGGACTGGTCACATTCTTCAGTCAGTGGGTCGCGCGGACAGGCGCTCCTGAACTGAGGATAGAGGACGCATCCCTCAACGGCTCTGACGGTCGGTGGACGATCGATCTGACCATGGAACAGATACAGGAAGATGATGCATATACGCTTGAGATCCCGATACTTATTTCTTTTGCTGACAGCCAGGCCACTTGAAAAATAATGATGTATGGAAAGCTGGAACGGTTCGGCCTCTCTTACCGGGACCGGCCACTTCATATAGATGTGGATCCCGCGTTCGACCTGTTCAGGAGACTTCACTACAACGAGATCCCACCGGCCTTTTCCGGGGCTTACGGCGCTGACAAGGTGACGATAGTCCTTCCATCAAAGGTCGAAGAACAGAGGATGAATGCATATTCAGAGCTGGCTGGAGAGTGGGCGGGCGACCCTTCGATCGATGTGGAGATCACAAGGGACGATCAGTTGAAGGAAATTCCGGGAGACAGGGCCGTATGGCTCTTCGGTAAGGATAACCTGCTGATCCAGCTAGTGAAGAAAGGGTTGGAGGGAAGGGACGCGGAGATCTTCGGAGATAAGGTTCAGCTTGGCGAGAGTGAAACCAGTTACGAGGGAAACAGCTTTATGGTCGCGGTACGTCATCCTGACGATCCTTCTGCCATTCTAGCCTGGCTTACAATTGGAGATCCCGAAGCTGTCACCGGGCTTGCCAGGAAGCTTCCGCATTACGGGAAATACGGATACCTTGTTTTTGAGGGAACCGAACCGGAGAATATTGTAAAAGGTCAATGGGAAACGGTCAGATCTCCCATGTCGTTCTCACTGCCCGACGCAGGGAGGGGCGACGCGGCGGCAGGACTTCCGAAACGAGAACCTCTTGCCAGACTGGCACCTCTCTTCTCGTCCGGGAGAATGATGGATGATATCAGATATCTTGCGGATGAGGGACTGGAAGGCAGAGGACTCGGGACACCCGGAATCCAGAAGGCTGCCGAGTATATCGCGGACCGATTCTCGGAGGTGGGGCTCACCCCCGCAGGAGATAACGGAACATATTTCCAGGAGTGGGAGGATCATATAAACGGGGATGGTCTTCGGGGCAGGCTGGTCAATGTGATCGGTGTATTGCCCGGGGTGGATAGCGGGCTCGACAGCGCATCGGTCGTCGTCTGCGCTCACTATGATCATCTTGGGCTGGGTTGGCCGGACGTTCGCAAAGGTAATGAAGGAAAGATCCACCCGGGAGCGGACGATAACGCCAGCGGAATTGCCGTGATGATCGAACTCGCCACTCATCTGGCGAGGACAGCCAGCCCTGCGCGAAGTGTCGTATTCGCCGCGTTTACTGCCGAGGAGAGTGGGCTGAGAGGATCGAAGTACTATGTAAATGAGATGTCAAGTTATCCGGTCTCGAAATGTATCGGCGCGATCAATCTCGATACCGTGGGGCGTCTCGGGGACGGTAAGGTGATGGTTCTGAACAGTTCCAGTGCTCGCGAATGGCGGTTCATGTTTATCGGGAGCAGCTATGTGACCGGTGTGGAATCGGAGATAATAATTAAGGATATTGATGCCAGCGACCAGGTCAGCTTTATCGAGGCCGGTGTGCCTGCTGTACAGATATTCTCAGGGCCACACGGGGATTACCACAGACCCTCAGATACTATTGACAAGATAGATGAGGAGGGTCTGGTCAAGATCGCCTCTTTCACGAGGGAAGCTATTCTATACCTGGTGGAGAGGGAAGAGCCCCTGAGTTATTCAGGCCCGGCCCCATCAGCGTCAGCCTCGGGATCGCCTGCAGGCGGGCACCCGGGTGGAAGGTCTGGAAGTCGTGCGGGGAGTCCTTCCCGTCGTGTCAGTACGGGCTGTATGCCGGACTTTGCTTTCAGTGGGAAAGGTGTGAAAGTATCTTCTGTCTCGGATGGGTCAGCGGCAGATGCTGCCGGCATCATTCCAGGAGACGTGATAATAAGACTGGGCAGTATTGACATACATGATCTGAAGGGATATTCCAGCGCGCTGAAATCATTCGAGCCGGGAGATGAAGTCGACATAGTGGTCCTGCGTAGAGGGAATGAGATAAAGAGCAGGATTCTTCTTCAGGAACGTTGATGGCTGAAGAGAGGGAAAGTAAACGATAATGCGACGAAGATGGATAGTCGGCTCAGTCCTGATTCTGTTCTGTGCTGCCCTTGCCATCTGGATCTCGATCAGACCCTCTCTGGAAAGAGAATGGGCGCGAGATCAGGCCAGGCAACCACGTACCGTTTTCGACGGGACGAGAATACATATTACAAATGTCCGAAATTTCGATCATTGTCCGGATAGCGGCAGGACCGTTGAACGCTGGGAGGAACGCACATTTGATCTGGATGAACTGGAGAGTGTATGGATGGTCCTTTCTCTGTTTAAAAAAGACTGGAGGGGGCCGGCTCATCCGTTTCTCAGTTTCGGATTTGCCGATTCGACATATCTTGCAATATCTGTCGAGGCGAGACGGGAGGTCGGTGAGTCATATTCGATCTGGAAGGGGCTGGTCAAACGATTTGAGCTGACATATGTCGTGGCGATGGAACCGGATGTCCTGAGACTCCGCACACTCTGTCATGACGACAGAGTATTTTTGTATCCGATAGATATCTCCCATGAGAAAGGGCGGCAGCTGCTGAGCGAGATGCTCGAGAGGGCAAACAGCCTGGGGGAAAAAGTCGAATTTTACAATACGGTATTCTGCAACTGTACTACGGAGATCATCGCCCGTGCGAATACGATTGCGACTGTCAGGATCCCCGGCGGGTTTCATTCCTTTCTCCCGGGTTATTCCGACAAAGTGGTCCATTCACTGGGATTGATCAATGCCAGCGGATCTATCGATGATGTGAGAGCAAGATTCCAGGTGAACGACCGAGCGATGATGATCGGGGACGACCCACGGTTCTCGATCAGAATAAGAGAAGACGGCCCCTGAATATTAAAATGGGTTCTTCCAGCCTGTACGGACCTTTTCGGACAGGTCCCGTGTTTTCAGTGCGATTTGTCAGGGTTGCTGAAGATCCGAAAGGGTCTTGATAGAAAGACGTTGTTCAGGGTCGGACATTATTTCACCTGTTGTATACAGGACGACTTTTTTCTTTCCCGGCATAAGATCGAAGAAGTTATCCGAGAAGGAGCCCCTGCTTCTTTCGAACGACAGAAATACATCTTTCGCGAGTCTTTCCGTCTGGATCTCTATGCTGTATCCGATCGTGTGCACGGATATGGTGACACGCAAGCCTGGATCCGGGAGATCGAGTTCGGCGGGTCGGGTGAAGTAGAGTAGAGATGATGAAAGTAATTTCCCTTCACATTCGAGGGAACATCTGAGTAGCGAACTTTCCGGAGCAGCGTTTCCCAGTAATTCTACTTCCGGTATTTCAAAGAAAACCATTCCGGGATCGGAAACGCCCGGAAGCTTCTCTGATCCTTCGCCAGCCAGGCTGGCCAGGCACGGAGCTTCTACATCGACCTGCCAGTCGGCCAGGTGAGTACCATTAAAATCCTGGAGTTCCATATTGAGCTGACCTGACATATCCTCGGTCGTGTCATTGATGACCAGTACCCTTACGGTCTTCCCATCGCTGATCGGGGATACAAGGATCCGCTTAAAAGCTCTTTGCACGTAATAGTACAGGGCCTTGTGCCGACCGAAATAGTCGATGCTCGACCAGGATGCTACCGGCCAGCAGTCGTTCAGCTGCCAGTAGAGCGATCCCATGCAGAAAGGGGTCGCTCTTCTTTGAGCCTCTATACCTATCCTGATTCCTCTTGCCTGAAGAAGCTGGCTGATGTACACGAAATCCTCGAAATCGTCAGGCAGATCGAAGTCCCTTGCCATGTACTCAGAAATCAGGCTGTTTCCTCTCGGATGCTTCTGATGGCATATCATTGCGGCAGAATCGAGGGTTCGGTCATCGGGCGATGTGAATGCGTTTATGGTCTGGATATCAGGAAAGGATTGGAACCCGAACTCGCTCATGAATCGCCCGGTCCTCTCGATCAGCATTTCGAAAGGTTCGGCATCATGCCATACTCCCCAGTAATGCGAGTCTCCCTCGGTACGGCTCCGGATATCTCCCCTGCCGTATAGTGGCGATGTAGAGTGATAGGGGACTTTCGCCGAGTATTTTTCTACTACATCAGGCAGTAATGAGTGAAAGAGACTCTCATACCCACTCCAGATCTTATCTACCTCATCGCGTGAGCGTCCGTTCTGCCAGCCCCAGTTGTGCCACGCCTCGTCAATTTCGTTATTGCCACACCAGAGAGCGATACATGGGTGTCCGGCCAGTCTCTTTACGTTGTAGACGGCTTCTTCCCTGACACTATCGAGGAAGTCTGGATTCCAGGGATACATCGCGCAGGCGAACATGAAGTCCTGCCATACTAGTATTCCAAGGCTGTCGCATAGGGAATAGAATTCGTCATCCTCATAGACCCCTCCCCCCCAGACCCGAATCATGTTCATCCCCGCATCGGCGGCACTATGAAGAATATACCTCCAGTCTACACCAGGTCCGCCATGCCGGCTTGCAGTAGGGGGCATTCTCACCGGGAAACTCTCCGTCGGTATGTAATTCGCCCCCTTCATGAATATCGGCCTGTCGTTGACCCTGAAGTAAAAACTTCTGCCCGATTCATCGCGTTCGGAAACAAGTTCGACGGTTCTAATCCCCGTAACGATATCGACGCGGTCTGTTTCGTTATCTCCGATGGTCAGGAGCAACTGGATATTGTAAAGACGCTGTTCCCCCTCCCCTGAGGGGTACCACAGTTCGGGGTCTTTTATCCCGAAATCTATTCGGTAACTATTTTCCCCCTGCACGAGGGCGAAGGTCTTTGATACAGATGGAGTACCGTCGACAGATATGGAGATGTCGGCATTCGATGATTGATCGGATTCTATCACGATATCTGCTGAGTAATTCGCAAGGGAAGAGTCGAGTTCCGTCAGGCAGATAGTCAGATCTGCTATCCTGACATCTTTCCAGGCTTCCAGACGTGTGTTTTTCCATATGCCGGAAGTGACGAATCCCGGTCCCCAGTCCCAGCCATAGTGGTATGCCGCCTTTCTGGTGAACACCCGGGAGTCGCCGGGAAGTTTAAAGGGATATCTGGCAGCCAGGCTGTCTCCTGTCACTTTCGGGGAGTGAAATAGTACTCTCAGGCTGTTTTCTCCATGCACCAGAAAACTGCCGCAGTCTACGACCCACTTTCGGAACATGTTGTCAGCCTTAAGGATCATTTTGTCATTGAGGAGGACCTCAGCGTAAGTGTCAAGTCCCTCGAATATCAGGTCACAGTGGGGAAAGGATGCTATCTGTCCGGTGACTGTAAAGACTGTTTCGTATTCCCAGTCGATATCCTCGATCCATCTCAGGCTGTCTTCATTACAGGCGAAATAGGGGTCTGGAATCATTCCCGCTGAAAAAAGGTCGGTGTGAACGCAGCCGGGGACTATAGCGTCTATCCATTCCGTACTTCCAGCCTGCCGGAATCTCCAGTGTCCGGAGAGATCGTGAACGATCCTGTCGGCCATGATAATGTCAGGTTGGAACAGGATGAACAGGGCCATGATCAGGGCCGTTATTATTCCTGTGCCTGTTTTTTCGGCACGAACTCCCTTCAGAGGGAGGCTTGCCTGACGAGAGAAGTATTTCATTTCCTTGGACTCCATTTTATCGGGTCTTCTACATATCCCGGCCGAGCCGATAAACAACAGATATCATAACGAACCATAAATTTGAAGGTACTTTGAATATACAAGAGCGTCCGAATGTATGTATAATGCAGTCGAGGGGGACAAAATCATTAAACGGGAGGTAGTCATGACTTATTACGTTATCGGGGTCTTGCTGGTTCTGTTTTTCCTGAGCGGTATCAAGATAGTCCGCCCGACTCACAGGGCTCTGGTCGAGAGATTCGGGAAATACGTCAAGTTTTCAAAGCCGGGATTCCACTGGGTGTTTCCTATCGTAGAGCGGATGATCAAGGTCAATGTGACCGAACAGATGGTGGATGCTCAGCCCCAGGAGATAATCACAAACGACAATCTTAACGCCCGGGTCGATGCCCAGGTCTATTTCAAGGTCAAGGCTGACGAAGAGAGCGTGAAGAATTCTCAGTATAGCGTAAATGACTTTCAGTACCAGATCGTGAATCTCGCGAGAACGACACTCAGAAACATCATAGGCACATTGACCTTGAAATCGGCCAACAGCGAGAGGGACAAGATCAACGGAGGGCTTCTGACCACGCTGGCTGCAGAGACGAAGAGCTGGGGGATGGAGATCGTAAGGACAGAGCTGAAGGAGATCGATCCCCCCGAGGACGTCCAGGCGACGATGAATAAGGTTGTGAAGGCAGAGAACGAAAAGATAGCAGCCCTTGATTTCGCAAACGCGGCAGAACGTGAAGCCGATGGCACGAAAAGATCAGAGATCAAGAGAGCCGAAGGGATCAAGCAGGGCAAGATCCTTCAGGCCGAGGGCGAGGCAGAGGCGATCCGGCTTGTCAATGAGGCTGCCAACAAGTATTTTGTCGGCAACGCGCAGCTTCTCAGGAAACTGAAGGCCGTGGAAGTATCGCTCCGTGATAATGCAAAGGTAGTACTTCCAGCGGATTCAGAACTTATCAATGTTATCGGAGAACTCTCTGGAGTCGTTCCTGTCATCAGGCACGAAAAGAGTTCGATGGATAGTGATATCGGGTAATCGTCCGATCTGCTCATGAAAGCCGGGCTCATTTAAATGTGTCCGGCTTTTTCTTTTGGTCCGTACTGGTATTGATCGTGGCTTCTCTGAATCGATGATCTGGTTGTTATGCGGGTCACATCTGATTTTTTCTCATGACCTTTATCAATTCGTCATACCCCGTAGTCTGGACCTCGGCCAGTCGGAGGCCTCTCAAGTCGAAGAACTCAACGTAGGCGAGAGGGGATGTCTTGTCATAAGCATTCGGCCTGTCTCTCATATTGCATAACCCGAACCGTATTTCTTCGCCTTCGTCTCCATATCCCGGATCGAGTTTTCCTGCAGTGAGGCTGAAACCTTTTTCTATCAGACCCGACATAGGAATGAATCTGCCGACGATCCCATCGGGCAGGATGATCCTTTCGTGGACTGTTACGATGGCGTACTCATGAGGTTGGAAGATGTAGTCTTTCTTCGCTGTCACAAGGTCATGAGTCTCCTTATCGTCTGACTTTTCCTTCCAGAAAATTATCCGGGCGGCAGTAAGTGGATAGTTGGCGAGCTGGAGCAGTCTTTTGTCGAAGGGATCGATCCGCAGGAGATCCTCTTCGACCAGTTCCAGGATCATCGAGTTACTCATCAGGTTGCCTATCATCCCAGCCTCCCGACCGATACAGATATGTTATTTTCCTGTCCCGTTCACCATTCGTTTTATGCCGAGTTTGTTCATCCTGGATTCGAGAGTAGAAGGTTTCATGCCGAGAATCTCGGCCGCTCCACTCTTTCCGCGGACCCTCCATCCCGTACGCTCCAGGATTTTGAGAATATGTTTTCTTTGAGCCTCTGCAAGTGTGATGATCTGTGAATTGTCAAAGCTGGCGATTTTCGGGATCGTGGCTTTCAGGGTACTGCCTTTGGACATTATCATCCCGCGCTCGACCACGTTTCTCAGTTCCCTTACATTTCCAGGCCACTCGTAGGTCTGCATCATCTCCATTGTGACGCGGGGGATGTTTTCAATCTTTTTTCCCATCTTGTCGCAGAATTCACTTACGAAATGCCATGCGAGGATCGGGATATCACTTCGCCGTTCACGGAGGGGGGGGACATCAATGGGGAAAACATTCAACCTGAAGAAAAGGTCCCTGCGGAATGTGCCATCTTTTATGGCTTTCTCGAGGTTGCGGTTCGTCGCCGCTATGACCCTGATATCGACTTTGATCGTTTTTGTGCTGCCCAGACGCTCAAGTTCCCCCTCCTGAAGGATCCGGAGCAGTTTTGCCTGCGCTTCGAGGGAGAGCTCGCCGACTTCATCAAGGAAGATAGACGATTTGTCGGCTGATTCGAAGCGTCCTATCTGTCTCGATATCGCTCCAGTATATGCCCCCTTTTCCCGTCCGAACAATTCGCTTTCGATCAGGGTTGAGGGGAGCGCCGCACAGTTGACAGCTATGAAG
>JAHOYU010000177.1 GCA_019038625.1 Candidatus Latescibacterota bacterium
CGGTTCGAGTGTAGCAAGTGGAGTATACTTCTACAAAATCGAAGCGGGCGAGTTCCAGAGCACCAAAAAGATGGTACTGCTCCGATAGTACTATTCTGAAGGTGTGATGCCTTGAGGGGCCGGATTTATCCGGCCCCTTTTTTTGTCGGGATTATTCTTAAAGGCAAAATCGATCATAGAGGTCTTTAAGATGATTCCGGATATCGAATTTCATTGACTTCCAAAAATACAAATACATATATTACATGTAGATTGGAGTCGGCATATCCGTTTAAAAAAATCGTCTGGAGAAGGGTGGACATGAGACACTTTAACTCAAGGAATAGCATAGGCGTACTGTTACTGTTTGCGATGACACTATTGATCCTGCTCCCCGCCTGCAGGGATGAAAGGGAGCCTCTGGATCGGAACAGGGCGCCGGAGACTTTTCTGACTGTAGCCCCGCCAGAGACTACTGAAACGGATTATAGAGTCCACCTTTACTGGCACGGGGAAGACAAGGATGGTATTGTCACCAGATTTATGTGGTTCCGGTCAGATACTCTCCGGACCCTCAGGCCCGACCTGGATCATGATGTAGAGCTCCTGGACTGGAATCCCGAAGCAAGGGCTTCCGATTATGTGAGGGGGCATTTTACTTACGCCACGGACACCGTTTTTATATTCACGGGATATGATATTACGACTGGGGCCATGCTTAACAGGCAGGCGTTTCATATCGTTGCAGTAGACGATATGGGAAGGATGGACCAGACACCAGCACGTATACAGTTTTTTGCCAAAGTGGATTGTGTTCCCGAGACGGTTTTCTGGACGAGCAAGGACGGTAGCAGCTGGATCCCGTATGTTTCGGGCGAACTCGACACGATGAGCATGTTCACCGATGTATACATAAGGTTTACGGGAAGTACCTGTAACAACCTGATTACGGGTTACCAGTGGATATATGATGGAAATACCTATCCAGACGAAAACGGTGATGGTATTCCCGAATGGAGGATTCCTCCTCCGGACACGATGACAGTCGCTCTGGAGAACGATCTTGATAGTCACCTGCCGAGCGGCGATTTCTATTTCAAGGTGATTGCAAGGGATGAAGCGGGTGCAAGGTCGAGGTCAGATATCATTACAGGCGAGGGTGTCTGCCAGATCGTTATCAACTATGACCCTGATACCAGGATAACATACGGTGATAATTATTTCACGAAACAGGATGGGGATACTGCGATAAGAACGGTTAATTTCAATGAGGGTGAGATAGATACTCTTCCCTATAATTCGCGACTAAAACTGCACTATGTGGGTTGGGATGATACAAGGGATACTCCGGAGTTCACCAACCCTAAGGTCCCGATGAGATTCCAGAGCATGTACGGAAGAGTCGGTGTTGCCCTGAATGGAAGTATCTCGGTCCACAAGACCCCATGGTACCCGACGGACAGGGCCGAAAATACAAACTGTTATGCTGACGAAGACAGTGTGACGATGAGGGTCGGTTCCTATGAGTACTTCGTTGCCGTGAGATCGTTTGACGAACAGTACAGGTCAGATGGTACGCCCGATACGGTGAGGTTCTTCGGGAATTACGCTCCGACTATAGATGATGTCCAGGTCGGTATTGATTCCAATTTATTCGTTCCGGGTCTTCAGTTTATGCCGATCTCGGGGGACACTCTTTATGTAAACATAGGAACACCTCTCATTCCCATGGGTGACACCTGTAACGCGTACGAGAGGATTCCGCACGACGAAGACAACACTTTTACATATATGTTCAAATATTACCTGTCCTGTTCCGGACATGATGATAAGAGAGATCCTCCGGGATCGGGAATGAGAAGCTGGTTGTTCTCTATCGATGGAGAGGTCGAGGATTACTACTACAGGAACGAGGATGAGTGGATATCCGACCAGGATAATGATGTATTGGTGCAGGAATGTATTTTCAGGCTCGAAGTCCCTTATGACACCGTAAATTATGAATACCCCTGGCCTGATAGACTGTTTGTAAATGATCCTCCAGACTGGATGGGAAATCAGGGACTCTATGTCAGAGGTAAGGATATCAAGAACACGGATACATTCGATGAAGGTATGAGATGTACCAGCCCGAAGTTCAGCGAAGATGATGAATGTGAGATGGTCGAACTTGGGACATGGTGTATCGTGAGGAGATATCCGTCTAATTACGCGAGAAGCGATGAGTATACGAAGAATTTCTACATAAAACTGATATATTACGTTCCGGTATTTTAGGTTTGCGCGGGCTAGACAGTTCTCTCAATGTGGGGGACAGGAGGTATGGGATAATGCGAAAGATTCTGATTTCTTCTGTTGTGCTGTGTATTATCTCTTCGGCACTGGTGTTTACAGGATGCTCAGATGGGCTGTTTACCGGTAAGTCGGATGATAATATCAGGCCTGAAGTCTGGCTCTCAAGCGGGCCTGTTGAAGGAGATACTACAGGGTATCAGGTGCATTTCTACTGGAGTGGATGGGATCCGGACGGAGAGATCTCGCACTTTGAATTCGCTGTGGTTGAAGGTCCCAATGATGGAATCGGATTCAATCGCGCGGATACGTCTGGTGCAGATAAATGGATATCCACATCGGTCCATGACAGTGTATTCAGGGTCGAGGCGGATGAGAACCCCAGAGCATACGAACCCGATGACCCCAATTCGATATATACGAGGTACGATAAGACTCACACCGTGTTCCTGAGAGCAGTGGATCTGCAGGGGAAGGAGTCTAATGTAGTCTACCGTTCCTTCACGGCCTGGACCATTGCTCCGATCTGTTTTATCGAACATCCGCCTGCCGGAACAGCTACTTACAGCACAGTAGTCACATTCAGATGGACAGCGAGGGATCCTATCGACAGCCCCTCTAACTCTCAGGACCCCGATTCAATCAGGTATATGTACAGCCAGGTGCTTGACAAGGATGGGATCTACAGGCCTGAATTTCAGATTATCGATGATTTGAATGCCAATCCAATGGACTATGAACATCTTTGGAGCAATTGGATATGGTACAGGGCCTCCGGGGATTCAGGGAAAACCACTAAAATCGGGGATGATGAGGTTCTTGAGCTCAACCGATCGCACATTTTTGCCGTTCAGGCTAAGGATGAAGCTGGTGCGGTGACGGCTATCTTCGACCGTGATGTCAATATCAAGCAGTTTATCGTCTCATGGAAACAGGGACCGTTGCTTACCATAACGGAACCATTTATCGGTGGATTCCAGTTTCTTGGAACAACTATGAATCCGATTCAGAAACGTCTTCCGCCCGGTATCCCGTTGAATTTCTGCTGGACTGCAACAGCGGATGATTATGGCGGTGAGATCGTTGGTTTCCGATATGGATGGGATATACAGGATCTGAACGATGATGCACAATGGGCCGGGCCTTTCAGCCCCTTCACTCTGTGTGCTATGGAGAGGACTTTATATTCAGGGATCCATACTCTGTTTGTCGAAGTCAAGGACGATGGTGGTCGAATAACAAGAGCGAAGATCGAGATCGAGATCATTCAGTTCACTATGGAGAGGGATCTATTGTGGGTAGATGATTTTGCTTCAACCGATGCTCCCAATCCTGCCAAGACCCTGCCTTTGGAATCTGAGCATGATGAATTCTGGCTCGACATCTGTTCTCGTGTTCCGGGCTTTATTTCGGACAGGGATCAATATGACGTTCAGGATATGAACAATCAGATACCCGAGATAACGACGGTCGGTCTCTACGCGAACATCATCTGGACATATAGTTCTACTACGGTGACAGCATGGAATCAGATCATACCATTCACTCCCGAAAGTATGGTCGGACAGGGAGGAGTGCTCAGTATCAACTATCTGTCGCTTTTCCTTGCGAAGGGAGGGCATTTGCTGACGCTTGGAAGGCCCGGGGGCCTGATGGAGGCGTTCCTCGGCAGTCCGGTGTTACCTGCTTCGTTCAAGCATGATATGTCTGCAGCCAGCAATACGGATACCAGTGGAGTTAACTCCATGCCATATAAAGATTATTGTGTGACTGTAGTGGATAAGGTCACTGGAAACTTCCATGTGGGTGAAGATATGCCTGTGGGAGCCAACAGGTCTGTTGCTAGAGATGCGTTGATGCGTGCTGTGAAGGACAGTGAGGATGAAATAGTCCTGGCTGATCTGGCGGGCTTTCCGGATACACTGGCACTCTGGGATGAGATTACCGATTGTCCGGCCTGTTTCTTCAATCTGAGGGACAGGGGCTTCTTGTATGTTGAGTTGTATGATGTTAAATACTATATGGATTTCAGACAGATAATGGCCTCTCAGAGCTGTTTTCACCCGACGTACAGGATGAGATCGATGAGCGTGATCTCACCACTGTATGATCAGCCAGTCGCTCTTGTCCTTACAAAATACAAAGACCGTTTCTACGGCCGGGATGATATTTCTTTCATTCCAGCAAACAGTTTCCATTTTGGATTCCCTCTATGGTTCTTTGATAGAGATGATGTGAATCAGGTCATGGATGTTATATTTGAAGAATGGCAGCTTGACCACATAGAAGATTGATGATAGCTTCACGGCCTCGGGCCGGACAATAAAGGAGGAAAGGTGGTTTACAGGAAGCCGCTAGGGACGATACTGATTATTCTAGGGATTATAATCGCTTTATCTGGCGATATTCTGGCTCAGAACAGCGTTTTGGATACGTTGTTTCTTGAAACAGTACCACCAGACTCGCTCTCCATTTACAGGCGGGGTGAGAATGTCATCATTCGCTGGTATTCACCAGATAAAAGCATTGCGACTGGTATCGGTACCCTGGATTTCAGAAGCTGGTACAGTGGATACAATCCCGTGAGCGTGTCACAGATGAATACTCATGGTCACTACACAGGTTCGATCGACAGAAATATCAGGATTGAAAGAGAGATCATAGGCCCACTTGTACCGTTGATGGTCGGTACCGATTCGTATATTTCTCTGAGGGTCGAGACCATCGATCCTGTAAATAGAAGTTACTCGACCATCTTGAAGCTGGGAACTGGTGATGATTACACTCCTGGCGATCTGCTCCCGATGATCCTGAGAAACGATGCGGATGAAAACGATTATCTCGATCTTGGGTTTTCAGTTTCTTTTACGGCCGGAATAATCGATTCAAGTCTTGTCGGTGGTGGTGCTCTCATAGAGATGGATCTACAGGATTTCGAAGGATTTCATGTTTGGCGCGGATTGTCTCCATATCCTTCGGAAGCTTTATCTATAGTCGAGATCTCGAAAGAGGATTATTTCAAAATCAGTAATATTGACGTTTCTAGTGAAATACCGGTCAAGTGGCTTTGGCTCTGGGAATATTTCAGGGGAACTACTGTAGAAGAAAGCTGGCCGAGGATAGATGACGAAGGACGAGAATATTACGAGTGGGTCGACGAGAACGTTTATCCTGGCTTTGACTATTATTATCATGTGACCTGTTATGATAGAGGGTTCTTTAAGAATTTCTTCCAGCATAATAAGGAAGATAATTATATCTGTGATGAAGATATGGAAAACCCTCTCGATCCGGATAATATCCTGGATTGTGAAGAGATCGCTCAGATGCTTACGATGACGGTCGAAGTGGGGGGGAACAGCGATGAAGAGATGATGAATGTCTATGCCGTTCCCAACCCGTATAGAACAGGAACATCTGCACAGACCTCACCTTCTTATCATAATTATGAAGACAACTCCATCAGGTTCTTTAATGTACCTGAAAATTCCGAGATCAAGGTCTTTACGGTAGCAGGGGACCTGGTATGGGAATCGAATTACTCCACTGACGGTATTGGTGGCCTTATGAGCTGGGATGTGAAGAACAAGGAAGGTAAAGAAGTCGGTTCTGGTGTCTATATCTTCAGATGTGAGTCAGTGACCGGTGGTTCTGTTTATGGCCGAATTGTGATTATCAGGTGATAAATCTTGTTTTTGAGCCGCTTCCAGTAATGGAAGCGGCTTTTTTTTTGATGTCGGTGAGGACTGTCGTAAGCTGCATTATCCTTGACAGGTTAAGGTTTATGCAGTATCGCTCGAAGAGATTATGGTCCTGGAATATTACAGATTGTGTGATAACCCACATGATCCAGAATAATTAACCGGGTGGTTCTAATGTTGAGGACAAACAAACAGTATCTTATCGTTCAGTCAGTGCTGGGAGCGATCTCGCAGCCCCGGATGGCACTAAAAAATCCATATCTTGTCGATTCAGCCGGGAATGCTCATATAGTTCCTGGAACTGGCGGGATAACATATAATGTCTCAGTCGGCGATTCTGCGCTTGATTTTCGTGGTGACCATGTCGAGCCAGGGGTGAGTCTGGGTGTGGTTTCCGGGATGGATATCAATGCCGGAGGAGGACTGAGTGTATTGACCTGTGTCGGAAACGAAGTCAGAGTAGTAAGTGGAGATGCGGTCGGGTGCAAGGGCATCGTAACCGGAAAACACGGGGGAGTGGAGCATGTACTTATTGATTTTCCTGCTTCTACTCTCGAAAAACTTGTCGTGGGGGACAAGGTACAGATCAAAGCTTTTGGACAGGGATTGGAGATCAAGGGTTTTGCTGGTTTGCACTTTATGAATCTTGACCCGACTTTCCTCGTAAGAATGAATATCACTACTCAAAAAAACCAGTTGATAGTTCCAGTCACTCATGTGATCCCGGCCTCTGTTATGGGAAGTGGTCTCGGATCACGGCACAGTTACAGTGGAGACTACGATATACAGTTGCCCGACAGGGAGGCAATTCAAAAATTTGGCCTTCAAAACCTGAGGATAGGCGATATCATCGCTATCAACGACGCGGATTGCCGTTTTGGGAGAACGATAAGGAATGGAGCGATGACGATCGGAATTGTCGTTCATGGTTCATGTATAACGAACGGTCATGGACCTGGAGTAACGGTTCTGATGACCACCGCAAAAAAACTTATTGTACCAAAGATGGAGGAATCGGCGAATATCGCCGAATACCTGAACATTGGGACAGCAAGAAAACGAAGCAGGGCACCTCAGAGACGACGTAGAAGATAGTAACTGTGACCCGGCATCGAGGCTCTGTTCCCAGGTCCTGAAATATATATTATGACGGAAAATCGATTTAGAAGTAAGATCATCCGCACGATACTTATCCTCGCATTCGTCATGTTACCTTCATGGTCGATCGAAGGGTATACATCGGAAAATGTCGAGTCGAATTCAACGCACGGGTTTTCCGAAACTCTTCGAGATGTTGTAGCAGGTCTTGATGATGAGGATGTTGTAGCTGTATGGGTCTTTTTCGATGATAACCCCACAAGCAGTGGTTTTATGAAAAGTAATATGTCTGGTCCTGAGCCGGTCTCATCGCGAGCGAGGTGGAGAACATCGGTCAGGGGGAGGAGCTCATCGGATTCGAAGGTATTGAAAGCTCTCCCGGAAGAAAGAGTACAGGAGGTCAGAAACCTGGTATCCAGGATCCGTCACATATCGAAATATTTCAATGCTGTAAGTGTTGATGTGGTGGTGAAAGATATCGAATTGCTCCTTGATCTTGATTTTGTCATCGATGTCAGTGTTGTTCGAAAATATGAGCGTTCTGCCACAGTTCCGAATCTGGATGAGGTTGGGAATCGTTCGGTTGATATGCTATCCGATCCGTGGTTTACAAAATATGGGGAGAGCCTTGAACAACTTGCGATGACTGGGTCATCCGATCTTCTTGAGGCAGGGTACAACGGATCCGGCACAGTGCTCGAAAGAGATCCTGTACTGATTTGCGTGATGGATACAGGATTTAATCTCGATCATGAGGCATTCGATTTATTGGATATCCTGATTGAATATGATTTCGTCGACTACGATTCGGTGACAGCTCAGGAGGAGAGTGATTTTCCCGGTCAGGCTGGACACGGCACTATAGTTCTGGGAGTGATTGCGGGTTATCATCATGGAGATCTCATAGGCCCAGCCTGGGGCGCACGATATATTCTTGCAAAGACGGAGATCGTTGGCCAGGAGATAGAGATCGAAGAAGATAAATGGGTTGCTGGAATCGAATGGGCGGACAGCATTGGTGCAGATATAGTTACGACCTCGATTGGATATAGTGACTGGTACAATTGGGCGTCCATGGATGGGGAAACTGCCCTATGCACGATCGCTGCCGAGATTGCTGTCTCAAGGGGAATCGTTGTCGTAAACGCTATAGGTAATTATGGAAGGTATGGTGATCCTTCTCTCATAGCTCCAGCGGACGGCCGAAATGTGATAGCGGTCGGCGCTCTTCACCGATATGGTGAGATAGCTAATTTCAGTTCTGGAGGCCCCACCGCAGACGGGAGAATCAAGCCGGACCTCGTAGCTCGAGGTGTCGACGTCCATTCTGTCGCAAATGAAAGCGTCTCAGGCTATGATCAGCATAACGGCACCTCTTTTGCTGCTCCGCTTATAGCAGGGCTCTGTGCCCAATTGATCGAGATCCATCCGGAATGGGATCCCGGCACTCTACTTGGTGAACTCAAGACCTCTGCTTCAAGATCGAATGATCCTGACAATGATTATGGATATGGGATCCCTTCGGGATCGGTAGCTTCAGGGCTTTCATCAGAAACGGAAACATCAGGCATTCTGTTTCAATCAGGTTATCCGAATCCTTTCAGTAGAAATATCCGGTTCGACATCTTTTTGCCAGAGTGGGAGTCCGTTGACCTCAGGATCTATAATTGTGCTGGTGAACTGGTAGCTACCCTTCTTGACTATTATCCTTTAAAATGGGGGAAGAGTATCGTTTGGGACGGGTGTAACAGGTCTGGTGCGAGGGTTGCCAGCGGAGTATACTTCGCCAGATTCGTCTCGGATTCTACATCGAAGACTATAAAAGTAGTTTATCTGAAGCCATGACAGCAGATATTTTTCGAAGGAGTAATATTCCGGATTATTCCATAATAATTGGTTCATCGGAAAAATTAACAATGATTAGTCTTTACAGATTCATGTTTCTCAAGATACATTGGAAGTTCATGGATGGTATCCGTCGTATGTTCTAACGCATTGTTATGAGTAAAGATAGGAGGTGTTCCCTTGAGCAGTCAGAACGTGTATTTCTTCGGTGGAGGGAAGGCGGATGGTAACGCCGGGATGAAAGACCTTCTTGGCGGAAAAGGAGCCAATCTTGCGGAAATGGCTGGGATAGGTATCCCGGTTCCTGCCGGATTTACGATAACTACCGAAGTATGTACATGGTTCTATGAAAATAAAGGGGAATATCCACCATCTCTTCAGGAAGAAGTAAACGGGAAACTTGCCTCAATCGAAGATGTTATGGGGGCAAAGTTCGGCAATATCGATGCCCCACTTCTGTTATCGATCCGGTCGGGAGCACAGGTCAGTATGCCGGGTATGATGGATACTGTCCTGAATCTGGGATTGAACGACGATACAGTGAAGGGGCTTGTGAAGAAAAGTGGTGACGAGAGATTCGCTTACGATTGTTACCGACGGTTCATTCAGATGTACGGGGATGTCGTTCTGGGGATGAAACCGGAATCGAAAGAAGACAGTGCTCCATTCGAAGAGATCCTGGAGCAGAAGAAAGTCGAAGCAGGAGTGGAACAGGATGTTGAACTGTCCGTATCCGATCTGAAGGATTTGATAAAGAAATATAAGGCGATCATAAAATCCAGACTCGGAATTGATTTTCCAGTCGACCCCCTTGAGCAGTTATGGGAAGCGATCGGGGCAGTATTCAATTCATGGAACAATGACAGGGCGATCACATACAGAAGGTTGAATGATATTCCCGGAGGGTTGGGGACGGCGGTTAATGTTCAGGCAATGGTATTTGGTAATCTGGGAGATGATTCAGGTACAGGAGTGGCATTTACCAGAGATCCATCTACAGGAAAGAACGTTTTTTATGGAGAGTACCTGTTGAAAGCTCAGGGAGAAGATGTAGTGGCTGGTATCAGGACTCCACAACCGATCAACAGGTTGCAGAAAGGTAACCGCGATCTTCCCTCTCTGGATGTGGAGATGCCGGAGCTGTATCTGAGCCTGGAGAAGATAAGGGCTCAGCTGGAGGATCATTATTCGGATATGCAGGACCTGGAATTCACAATTCAGAACGGCAGGTTATGGTTGCTTCAGACAAGGACAGGAAAGAGGACCGGGTTTGCCGCTATACGTATAGCTATCGATATGGTCAGGGAAGGAAAGATCTCCCGGGAGGAAGCGATAAAACGAATAGACCCCGAACAGCTTAATCAATTTCTGCGACCGATATTCGATCCGGAAGGAAAGAAAAGAGCAATAGCAAAGGGCAACCTGATTGCAACGGGAATTAACGCCGGCCCGGGAGGAGCGACTGGAAAAGTCGTGTTTCATGCCGAGGACGCCGAGGAATGGGCACGAAGTGGTGAAGAGATAATACTGGTCAGGAAAGAGACAAGCCCTGAAGATATTCGCGGTATGAGTGTGGCTGCCGGGATTCTTACTTCCACCGGTGGATCTACATCCCATGCGGCACTGGTAGGAAGACAAATGGGGAAAGTGTGTGTCGTCGGAGCAAATACTTTGAGGATAGATTACAGAAGCAGGACGATCGAGGCTGAGGGAAAAACGATAAATGAGGGAGATTTCATCTCTTTAGATGGTATGACGGGTGAGGTGTTCTGCGGGCAGATAGAGACCAGGCCTTCCGAAGTGTTACAGGTTTTGATCGACAAGACTATGGATGCTGGAGATTCCGAGATATACAGGGATTATAAAGAATTGATGGGCTGGGCGGACGATATAAGAAGAATGGGCGTGCGCGCTAACGCGGACCGTTCGGACCAGTCAGCACATGCGATAGCGTTTGGTGCAGAGGGAATAGGTTTGTGCCGGACGGAGCACATGTTCTTCGAAGGTGACAGGATAGACTATTTCAGGCAGATGATTCTGGCATCGGATGCATCTGGAAGAAAAAAGGCACTGGAAAAACTGCTTCCCATGCAGAGGAGTGATTTCAGGGCGATCTTCGAAATAATGGGTGAGAGGCCTGTGACGATAAGGACTCTGGACCCTCCTTTACATGAGTTCCTGCCGCAGGAAGAGAAAGAAATAGAAGCACTCGCGAGGATGATGGGGATAAAATATGAAGTCATAAAAGAGAAAATAGATTCGCTGAAGGAATCGAACCCAATGCTCGGGCACAGGGGGTGCAGGCTGGGAATCGTTTATCCCGAGATAACCGAAATGCAGGCGAGGGCCATCATTGAAGCCGCCTGTGATATGGTAGTGGATGGAGGGAATCCGCATCCGGAAATAATGATCCCACTCGTTGGAACTGTCTCCGAATTGAAATCGCAGGAAGGGATCGTGAGGCGGGTGGCTGATGAGGTCCGTGAAGAGAAGGGAGTGGATCTGAACTTCCTGGTGGGGACCATGATAGAGATTCCGCGGGCTGCGCTCACTGCGGACGAGATCGCATCGACAGCGGAATTCTTTTCCTTCGGAACAAACGATCTCACTCAGACTACATTTGGACTCAGCCGTGATGATGCAAGTAAGTTTCTCGGGGATTATCTGGCCAAGGGTATCTGGGATGCGGACCCGTTTCAGAAGCTTGACAGAAAGGGAGTTGGAAGTCTCGTGCGGATAGGGATAGAAAAAGGTCGCGAAATAAAACCCGATCTTAAGATAGGTATCTGTGGAGAACATGGTGGAGAACCCAGCTCGATCGAATTCTGTGAGAAGATCGGAATGGATTATGTGAGTTGTTCTCCCTTCAGAGTACCGATAGCGATATTGGCGGCGGCTCAAGCAACTATGAATAATAATGATGGATAGTGGTGCCGATATGATAGATGTGGGCAAGGCAGGAAAGGGACTAAGGAAGTCTGTACTCCTCTTCATGACCTGTACGCTAGTCGTTCTTCTTGGCGTCTCCGGTCTTGCTGGCAGACTATCAGGCTGGCGTGTAGCCTTGGACCTCTTTGTGTATACTGCTCCTCTAGTAATCCTGTTTTCGATTTTTGCATATTCCAGGCCAAGCTTGTTTCAGAGACCTTCGGGGCAGGTGGTATCAAAATTCGAGCTTTCAAATGTCCTGACGACATTGCGGATCTTTCTTGTTCCTCCAATGCTCGTGTTGTTAAGCCATGGTATGAATTTCTGGGCCTTTGCGATCTACGCGGTGATACTTCTTACAGATGTAGGTGATGGTCATGCCGCCAGGAAGTTAGGACAGGAAACCAGATTTGGACGGATGCTTGATCCATTCGCTGATATTGCTTCGACTATGGCGATATTTTCATGGTTGTGGTTGAAAGGCGCAGTACCCGGATGGTTGTATTTTCTACTTGTATTGCGTTATTCAGAGTTATTTTTCGGTATATTATATCTATCGGCTGTACGACGTCTTCCCGAGTTGCAGGCTACTATGGCGGGGAAGACTGCCGGTGTCGTTCAGGGGCTCGGTATACTGACACTTGTTCTGCATAGGATCAAGCCCGGTATTATTTACAATAATGTTGTCGAAATGGTCATATTTCCTATTCTGGCTCTTGCTTTTATTTCCACGATCGTATCACAGACTGTCATTGGAGTGAGGGCGGCCGGATCGGATAGAATGGAAACGGGAGGTAAATGAATGGATCTTGGTGGAGATCTGAGGGTACTCGATCCGTCGATGATCTTCCAGGTATCGGCGCTTTGTGCATTGACTGGCCGACTGAAACTGATCACTGTCGATAATGTAGCCAGCTTTTTTTTCAGAAATGGAGAGCTTCTCTACGCGACAATAGATACACAAAGAAAGAAGATAGGGGAATTCCTCATCGAAAACAATTTCATTTCGGAAGAACAACTCGATGAAGCGCTCGTTGAATATAGAAATATCGAGGGCAGGGATAGAATAGGAAATATACTTCTGCGGAGGGGATTCCTGGAACGTGAAGCTCTCGTATCCGCCATGCAGGAGCAGATGAAGGAAGTAGTTTACGAGGTCTTGCCCTGGAAAGAAGGCCAGTTCGTATTCTTTAACCTCGTCGAACCGATGGATGAAGATATTCTTCTTGATGTCAGGGTCGATCATCTGATTCTGGAAGGCCTAAGGAGGATGGACGAGGCTGGAATGGATAATTCGGAAAATGCGTAATGAGATATCACGCGTATTCTCAGGTTTTATGGCCTGTTTATTATTATCTGCCTGTTTAAACGCTACCGTTTTAGAAGATCAACTGGTGGACCTGCTGGCGTCGTCAGGCAACAGTTCCCGGGCTTCAGCTACAGGAAAAACATTTTGTTCACTTGGGGATGATCTTTCGACTCTTTTTATCAATCCTGCAGGACTGATCATGGTTGAGGGCTCTGTCCTGTATGGGGAATACGTTATCAACTCCAGGGATTCGAAGTATCATGCAGTCAGGACTATTGCTGCCGTTCCATATGAACGGGCTGTTTTCAGCGCTGGTTATTATCGCACAGAAAGTATAGAAGATGTCGACGTTGATATCTTCGCACTTGGTACAGCGATTAAGATTCTGCAGGGGACACAGGGGTCGTTTCTGTCAGCGGGATTGACGTTGAAAAGCGGCAGGTTGTCCAGGGCTGTTTCTGGTGATTGTATTCCATGCGGAAGCTCCAGAATGTCGGATTCGGCCTTTTCGACAGATGTCGGTATTATGCTGCGTCCTCTTCCAATGATCTCATTTGGATATTCTGTGGAAAATCTTCAGAAACCGGAAATGGAGTATGGCGATGGTTCAGATTTATTCTGGGAGAGAAATACGAGATGGGGTGGGTCTGTCTTCTGGAGGGAAAAAGTTATTCTGGCCTGGCAGAAAGAGACAGCCAATAATATGACAGGAAACCATTTTGGACTCATTGTAAGGACGGATTCACCACTTGAGTTCATGTCAGGTTTTCACGACGAAAAGGTGTCCGGAGGGCTACGTTGGGACGATCATCGTTTTGATCTTCTTGTTTCCTTTATGCCTGATGGTGTCGGAGGAGTAGATATCCATGCATCTTTCGAGATCTTTCTCAAAGGGATTCCGTCAGAGATAAAGCAGTGAGGGCGATGAGATCTCTATTTTTAATAATATTCATTGTGACAATTGTCGTGTCATCGGCTGCATGGTCTGAAGACTCTGTGGAACACACGTCTCCGGATTCTCTGTATAATTTTCAATGGGAAGCGGTATATCAGGGTCGCCTGTTAAAGGATAGGGAGGGGACAGGATTCCCATGGAACGCTGTTTCAAATGATGAATGGCGTGATGGTAGATTGTCACTCTCATTTTCATTGCAAAAGAAAGAATATTGCGAATTGTTTCTCAAGTTTGCCGCTATTCCGAGGAATGGAACAGACGAGGACATAAACGGACAGCTATTCATCGAGCAGGGGCATATCTTGATGAACTTGCCGGTGATGTCCATGAAGGCCCGGCTCTTCTCCAGAGAGAGGTTGTACAGAACGGGAAACAGGCTCCTGAGACCAGTCTCTTCCGATGCACTGCTTTTCGAGAATAATGGAGAAGGAATAGGGATATCGATCCAACCCGGAAAATATCTGGAGATAACCTATCTGGGTGTATCGATTCCGGAAAGCGTATCGATAATCAGACATGGAGGATTTCCAGTTCTTCACGGTGCGAATGGCAGGTTCAATCTTCTGGAGATCAGAACCGCATTCCAGTCCTCCACTTTTGGGCTGATCTTTTCTGAGACAAGGTCCGTTGAATATGGTGATGTCCTGGTTGCCGGTATCGATGCCGGGATGAGCTACAGAGGGGTCGGGATTTTATTCGGAATTGTCGAGGCTCGCCCGGGCAGGCTGGAATCGATCGGTGACTGGAATGTGTTTGATATCGATTTCGAGAGGATGAGTCTCGATGATATCAGCAGCGGGCTTCCCGGCAGCATGGCTATGTCAGCGGAGATCCACGGAATCGAGTCGCATTCCGGGAAATGGGGGAAAGTTGGAATCATACCATCGTGGAAGTATTCTGGCGCCGATCTGATCGTTCCGTGTGGTGAGGTTATTCCCGGGTTGACAGAGACAAGGCTTACTTCCTGGTGGAAACATTCCGACTACGCCTTGTCAATATTCATCGATGCTGTTGACAGTTACAGAAGCGGTTATAAGGAAGGTAAGGGATTTATTCGGGCCATGATGAGAGAAAGGTTCCGAAATGGTCTGTCAGTTACAGAGGGGATGATTCTCAGACAAAGCGGCGATCCGGTACTACTGATGTCCATGATGGATGACAATGGAGCAGGAAACATCCGTTTTACCAGTCGCATCGAAGATCCCGGTGACAGGAATATTCTGTCTTTTCTGGCAGAAGGGCAGATGAATCTCACCGGGAGGTTGTCATTACGGACTTCCCTTTTTCTTCAAAACTCAATTGAAAGTCTGTACAGTGCCGAACTGGAATTCAGGTCGAGCAACAGGTTTTTGTTCAGGGCGGGGTTCGGATCGTTTATGAACTATGATATCGGTACGAGGCTACAATATGCCCTTGAGACTGAATCGATAGATAAAAACCGCTATATATCTTTCTATGTACGTGTAGCTCTTGGAGATGTTTGATTTTGAACGAATACTGGTTTAGAAAACTATTAATAGTAACAGCGATTCTGGCCTTCACATCCTCAGTTGCGCTGGCTTCCATCGAAGTGGATGAGGAGGAGGTTATTTTCAGGTTAGGTGGAATCGAGGCGGAAAGAGTATTCCTGGTCGGGGATTTTAACGGGTGGAATCCGACATTGGATGGCATGATAAGCCGTGGAGATATATTTGAGATCCGGTTGTTCCTTCTACCCGGAAGATACAGATACAAGTTCAGTGTAGACGGCAAGTCGATTGTCGATCCGGACAATCCCTGGAGAGACGATGATGGCAGCACATATTTTATTTTTAAAGAGATAGATGGCTCGTATGAGATCACTTTTGAAGGAAGCATTGAGGGTGGTGAACATATCGAGGCGCAGAATTACTCTCCGGGAATCGAAGTCTACCCTGAATTTGGCAGTGAGATCAACATGCTGAGGATATTCCCGTCGATAGATGGAAGGATCGGGGACAGGGTAGATGCCGTTTTCAAGGCAGGATTTTGCGTCGACATAGAAGAATTCGAAGAAATTGATTCATATCCCTTCAGTTTCAGGGCTGCCTACAGGGGCGACAAGGGGTCCTTGATCTCATTCAGTCGTGTAGACATACCAGGGGTCGGCGATCCGCTGTCGATATTTTCGGGACCTGTCTCATTCGGTCTGGAGGCAGGATCCTTTACAAGGGGGATAGATTTCAGCGGCAGGATCGGAAAGTATTTAAAAGGGAGGGTATTCTACGCCGACAGATTGGAAGGGGGGCTTTCGGGACTGGAAGGACCACATGGACTTACAGCAGGTTCTGTTGTGCCTGATTCTACAGGATTTATTTCGAGGAATCCCGTCGATTCAGATGTCATAGGGCTGTCAGCAGGATATGAGAGCAAGAGATTCAAGTCGGTTTATCTTTTCAGGCACGATGAGGGTGGAGGGAGATTTGCCATATCTCATGAATCGGAGGAAGATCCAATAGCGGGCATCGAATCGGTGGATATCCACGGCATCTGGATGAGAATGATTCCTTCTGATGAAATAATGCTGGAGTCCGAATATCTTCGTGGAAGTACCAGTCTTTCTTCCTGGGATGACACTCTTTCAGGGGGACCCGGTATTGGAACTGGAGAATGTTTCGACCTTGATGAAGGACATCGTTTCTACGGTGGGTTGACGATTGAGAGCCCACGACTGGGTATTCTTGCGTCTGTCCTCCATGAGTCGGTGAACAGGGATCTCAGATTTTCAGACGACATTACCGGATTCACTCATGTCAGTCTGGATATGGGGATAGGATTCAGGCCGGGAATCCTGTCATTCGATATAGGTTTCTCAGATCATTCGTTTTCTGGCGGATACGTCCATCAGTCAAGGATGAGGAAATATGATTTCTGGCTGGACGGGGATAATTTTGACCCTTTGGATATTCCATTTCTTTATTCAGAAGGGTATCGTGATCTGACAATCAGGATCAGCCAGGAGGATGGAGATGAGACTCTTTGTCCATATTCTGTCGATGGAGTGGCAATAGTAAAAATCAGATCTGATAAATATGATGATAATAAGGTGATAGAGTTGAGATTAAGGAAGGGACTGGATCTTTTCAATGGGTTCTCTGCTCATATCGATCTGAGACGAGTGGTTTACTATGGAAATCTCTGGGATGGCCGTCCGGACTTCCTGAATAGCTGGGTCGGCTTCAGGAAACGTCTACGAAATGATTCCTGGATATCCGTCGGGGCAGGATTGACTCCTTTCTCGTTCGATAGATGGACGTCCACATATACCGGTTTTGGAAGAGAGAAGTACCTGCTGGAGAGCCTCTTTCCTTTGGGGGATGAAATGTCCGGAGAAAGTGAGATTGCAAGGCACCTGATCCGGGCTGAAAATGATCTTGAAGAAGAATGGACCATTTCGAT
This sequence comes from Candidatus Latescibacterota bacterium, assembly GCA_019038625.1. NCBI lineage: Bacteria > Pseudomonadati > Candidatus Latescibacterota > Candidatus Latescibacterota bacterium. The sequence goes on from JAHOYU010000177.1 coordinate 17,525, forward strand.
CCAGGCAGGTATTATATTCTAGTGTGGAATCGTTTGGAGAAATAGTATGAAATTCCAGAATATCCTGGTGGTTTTTCTATTGATGACAGTGTCATGTGGGAAATATCTTGAGGAGGGACTTCACTCTCCTCTGATCGGCGATGCCGGGGTGACTTTCAAATTCAAGGCCGGGTCGGCCAGGACCGTACAGCTCGCAGGTGACTGGAACAATTGGGGCCGGGGTGATGCCGGGAGTGGTGAAGTACTTGAGGGACTCATGGAAGACAGGGGAGAAGGGCTCTGGGAGTTGACTGTTGAATTGAGACCAGGCAGGTATAGATACTTTTTTATTGTGGATGAAGTCCGTGTAGTGCTTGATCCTGAGAATCCGAGGTCTGTCAATGATAACAGGGGAGGGAAGGCAAGTCTGCTGATAATGCCGTAGAAATGAGAGAAAGAATCTATTTTGTTCTTTTTGTAATCATGTTTATTGCCGTAATGACCCAGGGGTGTTCTGTCGCAAACAGATTCGGCAAGGGGATAGAGGCGGCTGGAGGTCCAGAGGCCACTGATGAAGGTGTCCGGTTCACGATCTTTTCCACCAAGATCGAAAAAGTCTCCATAGCGGGAGATTTTAACAACTGGTCTATGACATCCGACCCACTGCATGATATGGATGGAACGGGCACCTGGACGATCCTGTTACCAATTTCCCCGGGGAGATACGAATACAAATTCGTCATCGACGGAGAAAATTGGATACCTGATCCGGGAAATCCTGAGCAGACCGATGACGGATTCGGGGGCGTCAATTCTTTGCTGATCGTTGAATAAGCAGAATCCTTCAAGAACTGTGCCGAAATAATCTAACAATCTTGTTGTCAGAATGTTAGGCAGTTACCGGTATTGCATTTTGCTCTGATCTATGCTATTTTTTACCGCAGGTGTGGAGTAACGACTGGATAGTTTAAGGAATCAATAGGACTTTTGTTATATTGCAGGACTGTGCAAGACATGTGCGTCTGAT
>JAHOYU010000178.1 GCA_019038625.1 Candidatus Latescibacterota bacterium
GACTGATCAGGCTGGTTATTTCCGAGAACGTCTTGAGAAGAACGTCTTTTTCGTCCATTATTTTCTTCATAGAATTACCTTACTCCATAATTATCAATCGGAAAGGCTGCAAGAGACATGCCACGAAGCACCCCATCACGAACATGTGAGGAAATATGAAAGCCCCTGTCTTTGTAATTGAATGAAAAATCAGCACAAACACTTAATGCATATTATCAGATATGTCTTTTATTTCCCTGATATTTATAACGATATAGTATATTAAAACTCCAATACCGATCAGTACTACAGCTGGAATTGAGTACCTCAAAATACCAGGATTGTGTGATAGTTTGTAATAGAAAAGTCTCGATGACGAAACAAACAATATAACAAGGAATACAAGAAGTATGAATTTTACCACAAGAACCGAAACAGCCGAATAGTAATACTCCCTTTTTCTCCTCCTTGTTTCTCGAATTGAGGATTTAAATCCGCGTCTGTCTGGTCGTCTCGTCTTGAAGATCATATCATTTTCTTTCAGAGTTCCTCGTAATCCGCATCCTCGACCTTCTGGTCTGTTATCTCATTGTAATCCGGACTATTCCTTTTTTGATCGCCGAAGCCTGGGTTTTTCCTGTCTTCTTTTTTCTTTCCGAACAGTAGTCCTCCCAGAAATCTGAGCAGATAATACGCCATTGCGAAAATCAATAGAAATCTTAATAAAAACATTGTGAATCTCTTCTGATGATTAATCTCCGATTAATTTACTATGGCAAAACGCCCTCGATAATCCGAACGAATACCATTTCTGGGAAACACTAAAACCCGATAGACATAGATTCCTGAAGCAAGATTTCCGATATCTGGGAATAGTTCGCCGCAACTATGACAGCTGTACCCAGGATCCAGCGCTACTCCGTAAGAGTCTCCTATTACACCGGCAGACACAAGGGTTCCCTCCAGGGTGTAAATCTTGATCTTAAGGTCCGCCTCGGATGCCAGATCTATACAGAACATAGCTTCGCTGAATTCGCGGTCAACAGGATTGGGCATAAAATAATGATTGAGCAGGCCACCATGCTCACCTTCTATCGTGAACACCGATACAGCCGAATCATTCTCAGGATCATCTCCCACAGGCGTACTTGAGATTCTTGCTCTAAGAATATTCCCCCCTGGTTTAACGATGCTTTCATCAAGAAAAAGAGAGACCTCAGTCGTCCTGAGGACTCCTGGGATATCGACGTAATCAGAGTAAAGGGTTTTCGTACCCTCGGTAGATTCATGATTGATTGTCAGAAACACTTCTTCTCCCGGGGAATCTGCCCCTCCCTTGTTCCTTACCTTTATCACCGCATCTATCGATTCTCCTTCTTGAAATCGTTTAAAAGCTTTTTCAATCCCATCAACATAATATACGATGTCGGTATCAAACATAGCCAATTCCGGAGGACTGTCAGCCAGATCGGCTAAAAATCCTGTCACAATATTCGTAATACCGACTACCTGTCCAATATCTACATGACCAAGTGTATCCCTGACAGTGTGATAGTGTGGATATATAATAGTACCGGTCTCTCCTAGAGGCTCCGAGAGTGTGATCGCGCTGATCTGCACGCCGGTAGCCGCCCAGAAAGAAGCATGATCCCAGTTCCATGGTCCAGGCTTTATTAATCTGGCTGGAAGTTCAGGGACGATCTCTTCAGCGGCTTCCAGGGCCAGCGATGCCATCCATCCCGAATATTCATCCGACATGACCGTGACACCTCTTCCATCCCCGGAATAACCGAGCATATCAAGATTGATCACTCCCAGGATCCTGGTCGCGCAGTCATCATCACATTTCTCTTCTACATAATCGTAACTGCCAAGTTTATCCAGTTCCTCTCCCGAGAAGAGAATCACGCGAAGGTCAAATGGAAGTTCGAGCTTTGAAAGGATACCAGCTGCTTCGATCACCGCGGCTACACCAGATGCGTTGTCGTTCGCTCCGGGTGCCGGTGCTTCATCCCACTCTTCCCGCCATCCATCCGACCTGCTGCCGATTGCGTCATAGTGTGCCGTAAGCAGAAAAACATCTGAACTGTAAGGGGATGTATCGATATTTACGATTATGTTGTATCCAGATACAGTTATAGCACCGGATGAATATGAAGAATTCTCAATAGTAAAAGGATCGATTTCTGCTATTGCGCCTGTATACTTCTCAAGCCAGACCGTAAGCGTATCCACTATCTCAAGACAATCAGTTTCTCGAAGGCAGAATCTCGAACGCGAAACACCTGATGACAGTTCAGTCGAAAGATTTCGTATCATATACTCTAAATTATCTTCAGAAGCCTGAGCGGTTGAATGAGTATTCTCTGCGGCAACACCTGATAGAACAGTGAAAATAATGGCAAATAGCGCAAGTATCAAGGTACTAAGAGATCTCGTTATCCATGTAACAATATTCATCAATGGTCACTGTCCCCTACGGCCCGGCTTCAGGGCCGAGCCGTAGTGATTAAACACGCCCGAGAGGATTCGAACCTCCGACACCCAGCTCCGGAGGCTGGTGCTCTATCCAGCTGAGCTACGGGCGCTCTTACCATAATTCAAAAGTTCCGACGCAAGTTTCTCGCTTAATCCAGCACTTCCACCCAACATCCTCGATAATTCGATCTTTCTCTCGTTACGGCTCAGCACTCTGGCTGACGAAGACGTCCTTCCGTTTCTTACTTCCTTACTTATAAGCACATGCTGTTCTCCGGCGGCAGCAACCTGTGGAAGATGGGTAATACATATTATCTGAAAATTCGTTGAAAGCTCCTTCATCTTCTCAGCTATCACCTTGCCAAGATCCGCACCCAGGCCCGAATCGACCTCATCGAAAACAAGAGTCGGAATACTCTTTTCCCGAACAAGAAGGTTCTTCAGCACAAGCGTCACCCTGGAAAGTTCACCTCCAGAAGCAACATCCGCGAGGGGATGGATATCCTCCCCAACATTTGTCCGTATAATAAATTCCACATCATCCCATCCTCCAGTCGATAAATCTAGCTCATCAAAGTCATTCAGGAAAGCTTTTATTTCCCGTCTGTCAACGCGCGTCCGGAAGACCGCCCCCTCCATTCCAAGTTCATTAAGCTCAGCACTGACCGTGTCATCAAGTTTTGATGCAAATTCTTTTCTTGATCGACTAAGTGCTTCAAGTGCAGGAATGAGCAACACCTTAATTTCATCCAGTTCCCCTCTGACAGAAAGAGTGTCGGATGATCCTTCCTTCAGGGAAGCAAGGATTCTCTCCAATTCATCTCTTTTCTGGATCAACCCGTTGTTATCCAGTCCATATTTTCTCTCGACCCTCTGGATCGAGGCGAGATGCTGCTGAAGTTCATGTGGATCGCCTGGCAATTCTTCATCCGCGCTTTCTTTCTCAAGATCTCTTGAGATCTCCTGTAGTGAGATACGAATATCGGCCAACTTTGATGATATTTCCTGAAAACCAGGATCTAATCTTCCAAGATAATCCATCTCCTTCTCAACAGAAAAGAGACGGTCGATCACAGAACCATCCTCTTCCGCCAAGCTCTGAATGCTCTTTTCAAGACTCGTGTTGAATCTTTGTATATTCTCGATCTTTTTTATCCTCGATTCGAGCTTCTGATCGATTCCTTCTTCAAGTTGCAGAGCTTTAAGTTCCGTGAGTTGAAAACGAAAATAATCTTCCTGTTCCCTGTTTTTGACTGCTTCCTCATTTAATTCACGTAATCTCAACCAGGACTTCCTGAACTTGATAGAAAGCAGTTCGACATTTTCAATCAAATCATAATAATCACCAGCCAGATCCAGATATCGAAGATGATTTGAAGGATTCAGGAGTTCCTGCCGCCGACGCTGTCCATGAAGTTCCAATAGTGATGATGTCAATAGACGCGCGAGGTTATTGGTCGCGGTTCTTCCATTTATCCATATCCTGCTTTTCCCGGAGTTGCTGATCTCCCTTCGGATCGACAACGTCGCTTCATCCTCCGACATCCCGGTCTCACCCCTGAGTGACCAACCCGGGAGTACGGAGAACAGCCCTTCCACCACGAGGGTCTCGGCCCCCTTCCTCAGAAGGGCCCTGTTGCCCCGGCTACCCGATAGCAGATCAACGGCTGTAAGTATTATTGACTTCCCGGCGCCGGTCGCGCCGGTCATGACATTCAGCCCGTCAGAAAATGTAATGGTGACGTCTTCGACGACTGCAAGATCCCTTATTCTCAATTCCTGAAGCATATTTCCCCTTCGTCAGTGCTTCCTGAGCACACCACCCCACCTCAGCTTCCTTCTTACAAGATCATAAAAATCGTAATCTTTGCATGTAACAAGTCTTGTTACTTTATCACTTTTTCTTATGACAACTTTTTCGCCTACCTGTATCCTGGATGCCTGTTGCCCATCGACAGTCACCATCGTCTCCTGGCCTTCCTCTACGACCTCGATCGTAAGGACCTCACCACTGCTTATTACTATCGGCCTTACTGAAAGTGAGTGGGGGCAAAGTGGAGTCACAATGATGGCCTCCATAGTCACAGGATTTATGATCGGGCCTCCAGCAGCCAGAGAATATGCAGTCGATCCTGTAGGAGTAGATATTATCACACCGTCTGAAAGATACTCTCCGAGCATCACATTCCCCACAAGAGTGTTCATATGAAGAACCCTCGACACTCCCATCCCGTGGACCACAACATCGTTCAAAGCAGTATAGGTGCTGGTTTCAGAATTGGCAGGGATATGAGAGATCTCCAGGCGCATCCTCTCCTGGATCATCACTTCTCCGGTCATCAATTCAGACATGGCTTTTTCCGCGTCATCCTCAGTCAGGAACCCCAGACTTCTCATCCTTATTCCAAGAAGTGGTGTCTCTTCGTTTTCGACCAGCCTTGATGCTCTGAGGAGGGTGCCATCGCCCCCCAGCGTGATAACGACATCACACTCCGAAAACCCTTCGACGACATTTATCCTTTCAGGATAATCGATATTGGACACTTCCTTCATGCCTACGACATCTATCCCATCAGGAATTGCTTTAACGACTGCCTTGAGGACTTCCTCAATATCTTTCTTGAAAATATTTACCGCCAGACCGATCCTTTTGATATTCAATTTAACTCCTGCCTTCCAGTTCCCTGTCAGGTTGCAAGACCTGCAGTACTTTCATGGCTATTTCTTCAGGCACCAGCCCTTCCTCCTCAAGAAGTTCCTCTCTTGTACCATGAGGAATAAACCTGTCCGACAGCCCAAGCCTGATCAGGCGCCTTGTTCCAGGCAATCCGCTGAGAGCTTGAGACACCTGGTCTCCGAGACCTCCACTGATCGTATTTTCCTCCATCGTGAAAAGGATCCTGTTATTGTCGGTGATCTCTCTGATCATATCCAGATCAAGAGGTTTTATGAACCTTGCGTCAGCAACTATAGCTTCAACGCCTGATCGCGACAGGATTGTCGCTGTCTCCATTGCCATGGACAACATCGACCCTGCGGACAGGATTGATACGTCCTTACCTTCACGCACGAT
>JAHOYU010000179.1 GCA_019038625.1 Candidatus Latescibacterota bacterium
AGCAGGTCGATGGATGTCGAGTTCGTGAAGGGCAAAATCGCGACGATCAATGAGAAGGAGAATGGTGACCTGGTCCTCAAGTACGAGGATATCCGTGAAGGGACCATAAAGGAAGCGACACACGATCTTGTCGTGCTTTCTGTCGGTATGCTCGCGAACCCCGAGGCAGGCGACCTTTTCATGAATAATACTCTGGAGATCGACGAGTTCGGGTTCGTGAAACAGGTAGACATGCTGAAGAATCCGGCCAGCACCAGTATAGAGGGAGTCTTCGTCGCCGGTACAGCGTCGGGGCCGATGGATATCCCCGATTCGATCGCGTCATCGGGTGGGGCTGCCACCGAGGCGCTCAGTTATCTCAAGAGGAAGTCATGAAGAAGAGGATAGGCGTATATATCTGCGAATGCGGATCCAACATTTCCGACTACGTCGATGTGGAAAAAGTACGCGACGCGGTAAAGGATGAGGATGGCGTTGCTCTGGCGAAGATAACCATGTTCGCCTGCGCCGACTCGACCCAGCAGGAGATGATCCGCGATATCGAGGAGGAAAACCTCGATGGAATGGTCGTCGCCTCCTGTTCTCCCAAGCTGCACCTCTTCACATTCAGGAATGTTGCCGAGAGAGGCGGCATGAACAAGTACAACTATGTGCAGTCCAATATCAGGGAACAGGGTTCCTGGGCACATTCAGACAAGCCTGCCGAGGCTACCGCAAAAGCGATTCGAAGCGTAAAGGCCGCGATCGCGAAGGCAAGGCTGGCAGAGTCGCTTACTTCACCTGTGATCTCAGCGGAAAATGTGGCGCTGGTAGTCGGAGCGGGGATAGCTGGTATGAGATCGGCTCTCGACATGGCGAACACCGGCACGAAGGTCTATCTGGTGGACAACGATCACTTTGTCGGTGGCAGGACCGCCCAGTGGGGGGAGATCTTCCCGACAGGCGAATCGGGCCGGGAAGTGATAACGGGACTCTACGAGGATATTATTTTAAACGAGAATATCATGCTGCGCACCGGATGCGAGGTAGTTTCCAAGGCCGGGAGCGTGGGCAATTTCGATATAAAGCTGAAGATCGATTCCCGTGGGATAAAGACGGATGCAGACGGCAAAGTCGCCGCGTCAGATTTCGAGGAGAGGCTGGAGAAAGCCATAGCCGTTTGCCCTGTCTCTGTCGCCGACGATTTTGATTTTGGGCTGACCAGCAGGAAGGCCCTGTACAGGAGTGGCGGCCGTATGCCGGCACTACCAGTCGTCGACCGGGAGAACTGTACGAAATGCGGCGAATGCGTGAAGATCTGTCCCGAGATAGATGTTCAGGCCGACGAGACTTATGAAGAGATAAAGACCGGTTCGGTGATAGTCGCCACCGGGTTCGACCCGTACGAGCCGTCGAAGGGCGAGTTCGGGTACGGTGAAATAGAGAACGTGATCACCCTTCAACAGTTCAGACGATTAATCGAACTCGAAGGCAACGGGAGCAGCTCTCACACAATCGGGGCTTCTGGCGGGATCCTGAAGTACAAGGGCAGGGAAATCAGGACCATAGCCTGGATCTACTGCGTAGGCAGCCGTCAGACTGGAGTGCTGAAAGGGGATAACAAGTATTGCTCGAGGTATTGCTGTGCCTCGGGGATACATGCCGCAGTCCTTGCCCGGGGGAGATTCGACGGGATCAAAAATATCCATTTCACTAGGGGCGTGAGGACATACGGCAAACTCGAGACGATCTACGAGGAATCATCAGCCGCCGGCGACATCTATCTGCAGTCGTACGACGATACGGCACCTGTCGTCAGGCATGAGAACGGGATCACAAGTGTGAAGGTCGATGATATTCTGACATCGGACAGGGAGATGGAGGTCGACGCCGACCTCGTCGTCCTGGTCACCGGGATGGTCCCCCGTTTGGACAATACTATTGGCGATATAATGAAGATCCCGGCCGGACTGGACAAGTTCTTCAACGAAGTACATCCGAAACTCAAGCCTGTGGAGACCGTGATGGACGGGATATTCCTGGCCGGCACAGCGCAGGGGCCCAAGAATATCACGGAGACCCTGAACATGGCCCACTCGGCCGCCATCAAGACGCACGCCCTGATAAGTGGCGGAGAGATAGAGCTGGAACCGACGATGGCGAAGATAGACAGAAAACTCTGCGAATGGTGTGGCAAGTGTCTCGAAGCCTGTCCGTTCAATGCGATAGACAAGGATACATATGAGGGCAAGACAATAGCTGTTGTAAACACATCGACGTGCAAGGGTTGCGGTATGTGTCTGCCGGTCTGCCCGACAAACGCGATCCAGCTGACGGGGTTCAGCGACAGTGAGATCATTTCGATGATAGACGCGTTGGCCGAGTGACCAGAGGATCAGAACTTATGAACGATAAAAAAGCTACGATAAACGAGATCAAAAAGTTGAGGCAGGTGCCCGACGAGGTGAAGGTCCGGTTGAAGGAGTATGGCAGGATCAAAAAGACGATCCTGAAGGCTCTCGAGGCGGATCCGAAGTCGATTCCCGAGATATCGGCCGAAACGGGGCTCGATCAGGAAGTAGTGACATATCATCTGATGACGATGATCAAGTTCAAGGAGGTCGAGGTCGACAGCCTTGACGATATGGACGAATATTATTCATACAGGAAGGCAGAGGGATAACGGGATGGTCAAGATCAGACCGGAATTCTCGGATGAGATAAAGAAATTTGGCGGTGTTGATTTCAACGCCTGCTACAATTGCGGGAACTGCACCGCTGTGTGTCCGCTGTCGGTAAACGACAACACCTTCCCAAGGCGTCTGCTCAGATACACTGTCCTCGGGATGGAAGAGGATATTCAGAGCTCGACCGATCCGTGGCTCTGCTACTATTGCGGCGATTGCAGCACTACCTGTCCGCGTCAGGCGAATCCGGGCGAGATCATGATGGCGCTGAGAAGATACCTGACTGCCAGCTATGACTGGACAGGCCTGTCGAGGAAGTTTTACACCTCGAAAAAATGGGGGATCGGTTCGCTCGTATTGATCGGAGTGATCGTGATTCTGCTTTTCGCCTTCTTCCTCCCCTTCACAGCCGACCCGGCCGGACTGATAAACGAAGATGGCGGAGTGAGGATCAACCATTTCGTCAAAGGAATGGATGGCGAGACCTTTGTCAGAATGATCGAGACCGGCGACCTGGTGATGGCTGGAATAATCACTTTTTTTCTTGTATCGAATATCTTCAACATGTACCTGAAGATCGTGATAAGAAACAGGAAGAAGGTCAAGGTTCCCTTCAGCCTCTATGTGAAGGAAGCCTGGAACCTGTTCTATCATTTCGGTACGCAGAACAGGTTCTCGAAATGCGAGGGCAAATCATACTGGCTCCTCCACTGGCTGCTGATGTCGGGGTATACGCTCATGTTTACGGTGATAGTCGTTTTCCTGCCATGGTTCCAGACGGAGAAGATTCATCCCATCTACCATCCGCAGCGGTTCATCGGATATTACGCGACCTTCGGGATCCTGCTTGCCATCATCGTCTGGTCGGTGAACAGGTTGCGCAAGAGCGGGGAGATACACAAGTATTCCCACAAGACCGACTGGGTCTTTCTGATCATGCTTTTCCTGACGACCCTGACCGGCATCCTGCTGCATATCTTCAGGATAACGGGCATGGTCCATTCAACATACTACACCTACGTGATTCACCTGGCGATCCTGGTGCCGATGCTTGTGGTCGAGGTCCCTTTCTCGAAATGGTCACACCTCGCTTACAGGCCCCTTGCCATCTATTTTACGAATCTTGTGAACAAGGCTTCTGAATCGAAGAGTTAATATCTGAAAATTGAAGTCGCGGAGTCTTATCCCCGAGGTGACGATCTTGCCGTGATCAACTGACGGGCGGATATTTTTTGAGGGCCTTCCTGCGCAGCAGCCATCGGTTCAACCTTTTTTTCATTTCGGGCGCGCCCGGAATGCCGGACACCATTTTCCTCAGACTGCCTCTTCTCAGATTGGGGTCGATCTCTGATGCGGGAGGGCATGGCCGGTCGCTGCTGTTGACCGGCTGGATTTCTTTCCCCATCTCTTCGCACAGGTGTGCCATTGTTTTCAGCCCGGCCAGCCAGAGCCAGACGCTGTACGGTTTGAAACTTCTGCCGTAATGGTTACGTGCGCCAGGCCGGAGAGAGTCGGCCAGTTCCCTGATCCGTTCACCACAGAATATGCCTGTTTCCGCGAACCACCCTGGATCGACAATCGTTTCGACACGTTCGTAGAGCGGGCCGCTGATCCACTCTCCATACAGGTGAAATTCTTTTTCAAGGTCGCTTCGTGCTCCGTGCGTAGCTCCCCTGAGTGCCCTGTTCGTCCGGGCCCACGGGATACGGGCAAGGCCGCAGCCGAGCAGCTCGATCAATATTTCGTAAGTGCCGTTCGTCCTGAACGACGGATGGATCGACCACATGTACGAGTAGACGGACGGGTCGGTGAAGAGCTGGTAGAGTGTGCATCGGTTGTTCACCAGGTTCATCGCCTGCTGAATCATTCCGCGCATGTAATGGCATTGCTGCTCGTATTCGTGGAAGACGTGGGGGAGGACGTCGCCCGCCCTGCCTTTCAGAACATCCAGCTCTTTCATGATACCGGTTGTCGCGGCCTCGTAGACGTCGGGGCGGACAAGTCCGAAAAGATTAGCGGGACTGTGAGGAGTCAGTTCGAGAAGGTGCCGGCCACTGAATTCGGCGCGTCCTATGGAATCTCCATAGCTTCCGGCCAGAACGAGAGCGTCGGGTGAGACGTTCCTGAACCAGGAGAGGCAGTGCAGGTCCGAGGGTGGAAATAGATTGCCTGTGCCGGCCGAGATGCGGATGTTTTCAATGATCGTTTCCGGGCCGATGCCTGCGTGTACCCATTCGAAATCCAGCGCTTTCGCCACTGCCCTGGCATATTCGACATCGCGTGAATTTTCGAGGCCCCAAGTGACGCATACGGGATCGCAGGGCAGCCTTCCCTCTTTTTTCAGATGTGCCAGGATACCGGCGACTATCCTGCTGTCCAGGCCACCGGAGAGCAGGATGTATATCTCGCTTCTGCCCTCGCACACGGTGGCAGCCTCGTCGCGGAGTAGATTGTAAAGGGTGGCTGCGGTCTCCCTTTGGTCCGCGGCAGAGAATCCATGTTCCGGGATCGGTGAAAGTGTGGCCGTACCGTCGTCATTCGCCATGGACATCCAGGGATTACGGCTGATCGATCTGATGGGTGTCATATCGCCGACAGCGTAGTGAAATGAGAGGATGGAGAGTATCGCCGCCGGATCCCATTCCAGCACCCTGTCAGCATTTCTCATGGCGCCGAGCCAGGTGTCGTTCCACCGCCCGCCTCCGGTGTTGTAAAGGGTCGGCTGGCAGAGGTGGTGAGCCGTGGACGGATGCTCGTACGGACCCGAATCATTCTTGCGCAGGATCTTTTGTTTCGTTTTGCTGTCGAAATCAGTCTGAATCATCGGCTGCCTTTCACCAGTTCTTTGAGCCTCGCGATGTCATCTCCGCGGATCGTTCTCGTGACCAGCGCCAGCACCATGTATGTGCCGATGCCGGTAAGTATTTTCAGAAAGACATTGAATTCGGGAAGTATAAACAGTACAGCGCCCATGCCCAGTGACGCGGGGAGAGGCCTCGCGAGATGTTTGATGAGGCCGGGCTTTATTACCCGCCGGGTGTCACGGTACATCATGCAGAGAACTACGATCTCTGTGAATATCGTGGTAGCGGCGGCGGCCGGCATCCCGTATCTCGGGATAAAGATGAAGTTGAGTGCGATATTTATGACCGCCCCCGTACCGGCGGCCACCAGGTATCTCTTCTGAAGGTCGCAGGCGATAAGGGCGTTGTTGAAATGCTGGCGTATGTTGATGATGGCGATATTCCACACGATGATACTGAAAGGGATTACGCTGGCCGTGTAGCCTTCGCCGAAAGCGGTCATCATCAGCGGGCCGGCGAGGACCATTCCTCCGACCGCGACCGGCATCAGGCCGATCGACGCGTACTTCAGGCTGGTGGCGATCAGGTTCTCGAGACGTTCGCGCGATTCGACAAACAGCCTCGACATGTTCGGGAAAAGGTTGAAGAAATAATATGTCGCCAGAAGATTGATAGCCAGAATAGCCTTGTAGGCGGCGGAATAGTGTCCGACCGTCGTCTCGCCATGTGTGAATCCCAGAAGGATCATGTCGAAGTTCACATAGATCTGGCTGAGCATGAAGCTTGCCGCCATGGGCAGACTCTGCCTTGCGGCGTTTTTCCAGAAGGGCAGGTCGATGGTGAATCTGAACCTGTGGCCGCTTCGGATGTAGAGTACGAAGAGGATAATGACGCCGCAGGCGCCTGTCAGGACCTGGAGAGCGGGAACTGCCAGCAGCCTCTCCCTGTTTGTTATGAGGGTCAGTACCGATACCGCGTAGAGTATCTGGGGCAGGAGCCTGCTGAGAGAGATCCATCCTACCTTTTCTTTGCTCTGGAATACCCAGCGAAGATGAAATGTGAGGTTAAAGAGCCTCATCCCGAGGATCAGGATGGCGATCTTCACAGGCAGTGGTTTGGGAATGAATGCGGCGACGACGGCGAGGCCCGCGTAACCGAGGGCTGCCGCCACGACTCTCATCGTTATGATATTATTTACGAAGAGTTCTGTCTTCTCCGGGGCCCTGGCGACTTCACGTACGCCGTAGTGGGCGAAGCCCAGATTTGTAAGAAGCATGAAGTATGTGAGAATGGCCTGGGCGAAGCCGATGATCCCGAAGCCCTCTGCCGTCAGGACGCGGGCCATCCAGGCGGTGGCGACGAAGGAAAGAGCCGCGCATCCGAAGTTGGCGCCGGTGAGCGAGAGGGTGTTCCGCAGGATGCGTCGGGGCATTCCGTCTGAAATCGTATCAGGCACAGAGATCTCCTGTGATCATCGTTAAATCAAGCTTGATCGATATGAAAGATACGCAAGAAGGGCGCCTGTAAGGCCTCTGCCCCGGCGGATTATCTGCCGACCTAACCTGTTATATTACAACGCAATATGTGCGAGTACCCTGGCGGGCTCCGCTGTCCGGAAAGCCGGGCATGGAAAAGCCGGAAGAAGTTTCCCTGTGGCCGGGAATCTTTCTCACAAAATTGTCACAAATATACGGAATCGACGATATCGGATTGCAAATGGACGGAGTCGGCGAGGGCCTGGTCTGGCGAAGGCAAGCCCGGGCTGGAATTTCCTATACATTTTGCCTATTATCGTATATAATGCACCCACTTAAGATTTAGAGACTAAATTCCTGTTTAGTAGCGTGGGGAAGACTCTGAGGTTCCGCCAACCTTCAAAATTACGGCAGATTTATTACGAAAGAGAGTGAATATGAGGATAATCATCTGCGGGATGGTGATGGTCACACTATTGTTGTTGCTGCCACCGCCGGCCTCGTCTCAGACGACGATCACGCGGGCTGTGATCGGTAACGGCGGAGGAGATACGCAGAATTCGACATACCAGGTCGATCATACGATCGGGCAACCTGTCATCGGCAAATTGGTCGACGCGGGCAGCGTCCATCAGGTCGGATTCTGGTACGTTCCATGGTACCTGGTCACGGGAGACGAGGATATCAATACTATCCCGGTCGCCTGCCGCCTGTATCAGAATTATCCCAATCCATTCAATCCTGTCACGACGATCCGGTTCGCGTTGACCGGGCCTTCCCTTGTGGAGTTGAAGATCTATGATGTGGCGGGCAGGGTCGTGAGGACACTAATCAATAAAGAGATGGATGCGGGGTTGCATGAATTTCCGATCGATTCCCGGAATCTGGCGAGTGGAGTCTATTTCTACAGGCTGAAAGCGGCAGGTTTCTCGGACACAAAAAAAATGATTTTGTTGAGGTAACTATTTGTAGATGAAAAGGAGCGGCACAATGAAACGTCTGGTAATGGTGGTAATGATCCTGATGATGGCTTCATCGATGGCTGATGCTTCCAGCAGTGTTCCCAGGCTGATCAGCTACCAGGGAGTAGTCAGAGACAGCGGCGGAGTCGTCGTCCCTGACGATGATTACGATATTACGTTCAGGATATATAATGTGGTCTCAGGGGGGACGGCGCTCTGGACAGAGGCGCAGACCATCGCGATCGACGGTGGGATACTCAATGCTATCCTGGGATCGCAGACAGGACTCGCCCTCGATTTTGACGTGCAGTACTGGCTCGGCGTCGAGATAGGGACCGAAGGGGAGATGACCCCGCGCATGCTTCTGACCTCATCCCCCTACGCGCTGAGAGCCGCGGTCGCGGATTCAGTCGTCGGGATGGGTTCGGGACCAGGCGATATCACATCGGTAAATGCCGGGATCGGACTCGGAGGAGGCGGGACCTCGGGTGATGTGACATTGTTTATTGTCGCATTGCCTGGATCGGGGATCCTTGCCGACCCGGTCGACGGGATTTCCCTGGAGCCCGGAGGGGTCACGACGGACAAACTGGCCGCGGAGGCTGTGACCAATGAAAAGCTCTCGAGCGATGCCGTAGCGAGCGCGAACCTGATGAACAATGCTGTGACGAACGACAAGCTCGGTTCTGGTTCCGTTACCTCGGCCAAGATCGCCGCGGATGCTGTTGGCAGCGCCAATATTCAGTCCAGCTCTATCACCAGTGGCAAACTTGCCTCCGACGCGGTCCTGAGCTCAAACATTTTAAACAGCGCGGTCACGACGTCAAAACTCGGTGACCTGTCGGTCAGTTCGATAAAGATCGAGGGCGACGCCGTGACCAGCGCCAAGATCCTTGATGGTACAGTGGCTTTCGGCGATATAGGGCAGAACAGCGCGATCATCGGGCAGGTCATGAAATGGAACGGGAGTGCCTGGGTTGCCGCCGATGACATTCAGGGAAGCGGAACGATCGCGGGGGTGTATGGAAGGGATGGCCTGGAGGGTGGAGGTTCATCGGGAACGGTGTTTCTGGAGATCGCCGATGACAGTGTGACGACCGCGAAGCTGGGGGATGATGCGGTTACAACCACGAAGCTGAGTGATGGCGCTGTGACCAGCGCAAAGATCCTCGACGGTACGGTGGCCTTCGGTGATATCGGCCAGAACGGCGCTTCAATCGGACAGGTGATGAAATGGAGTGGAAGTGCGTGGGCCGCGGCGGAAGATTACGACGGCGGCGGGACGATTACGGGGGTTTATGGTATCAGTGGCCTGGAAGGCGGCGGCGCTTCGGGAGACGTCTATCTGTCTATCGCCGATAACAGCGTGACGACATCGAAGCTTGGTGATGGGGCTGTGACCGGTGCGAAACTAGGCTCGGACGCCGTTACGACGGGCAAGATCCAGGATGGCACTATTCTGTTCGACGATATCGCCGATAATGGCGCATCATCAGGTCAGATCATGAAGTTTAACGGAATCTCCTGGATAGCGGGAGAGGATTTAGACAGCGGGGGTGGTGGTGGCGGAGGCTGGGTCGATGACGGGATAACAGTAAGACTCGAAATGGCGACAGATTCGGTAGGTATTGGCACGACAACTCCAATGGCCAGGCTCCATGTCGTGGGAAATGTCATCGGTGAGGGGTCGGCCAAATTCGGTCCCGGGGGGATGATAGGGCTCTATGCTTTCACAGCGGGAGCTTATAACACAGCAAACGGGAACTATTCGACGGTCGGAGGTGGCAGCCAGAACGGGGCCAACGGAGACTATTCTGTGATTGGCGGAGGATACCAGAATACTGTCGAAAATGAAGGCGGCTTTATAGGCGGAGGACGATATAACATATCCTCCGGAGAATACTCTGTTGTCTGTGGAGGCGGAAGCGAGACTCCGGGAGACGAAAACAAAGCCTACGGTGATTACTCCTCAATAGGTGGAGGCCGAAATAACCGTGCTGGGAGGGATTCAGACCCGTCAGGCGATCATGAAGGTGCCGTGATCGGTGGAGGAAAGGGGAACAGAACGGATGGCATTTTCAGTACTATAGGTGGGGGAGAAAACAACACCACGGAGCAGGATTATTCGACCATCAGTGGTGGACGTGACAACAATGCGGAGAATTTCAGCGTTGTCGGTGGAGGAATGAATAATGACGCGAGAACATCCAGCACGATCGGTGGAGGGGACAACAACCGCACCGAGCATGGGGGAACTGTAGCAGGTGGAAGTCAGAATCTGGCTTTGGGTGATCACTCTGCGATCCCCGGCGGAAGAGAGAACACGGCTGTTGGGAACAATTCGATCGCTATGGGAGTACTTGCCAAAGCAACCCATGACGGGTCGATAGTGATATGCGCCAGCGATGCCTTCTCATCAGACGATTCAGTCTGGACCGATCAGGATGAGCAGCTGGTAATCAGAGCGGACAACGGGATATACCTGACGAATATCAGCGAGCAGGCCCAGACCGTGCCGGGCCGCTTTATCAATACTTCGACTGGAGGATATCTCAGCACAAGCGGGAACTGGATGGATCTGTCCGATCGTGAGATGAAGGAAAACTTCACAGAGATCGACGGTAATGAGATCCTGGAGAAGGTCTCCAGCCTTCCTATCACAAGATGGAACTACAAGGTCGATGGCGCCGGAGTAGAACACATCGGGCCTGTTTCGCAGGATTTCTCGAGGATATTCGGACTCGGTAATGACGAGAGGGCGATCTCTACCCTTGATGAGGCGGGGATCTCTCTGGCAGCTATCCAGGAACTCTACAGAAAAGCTGTCGCCCAGGAAACGGAGATCGATGATCTGAAGGCACAGATCGAACATCTCAAGGATCTTGTCGAGAAGGTGCTGAGAGAGGAAGACTGATTTAAGTTCGGCTATCCCCTCTTGGAATGGCTACGCACTTTCTTTTTCCCAAAGTCCTTCAGGGCTTTGTGCTGATTGTGCCGCCGGCAGAGAAGCTGAAGATTCTCGGGCGAGTTGTTGCCTCCAAGGGCGAATGGGACGATATGATCGAACTGAAGATTCCATGAGGAGTCGCATCTTCTTCCGTCAGGGCTTCGATATGTGCATCTGCCTCCATCGCGTTTGAAAACTTGATCTTTGATGGCTTGGGGAATAAAGCGGGATTGCTCGGGGCTTTCACAGAGCTCACCAGGACCTTCAGCCGGAGTCGCAGGGCCTTTCGCATGGGCTGGAGAACCAGATATTGTATTCTCCCCGGCCTTGGCAGTTCGGTCATCTGTCGGTGTCGATTTCACTTTCTTCACCTTCGCAGCTCTCGCTTCCCGTCGGGTTTCCCGCTCTTCTCGTCTCTTCGCGCGCGCCTCCGGAGAGTGCTTTTCTATGTATTCATCCATGAGCGCCTCAAAGGCTGGTTCAAAGTCCATCCCCCCTGGATGCTTCGTCGACATGAGCATCTTGATTTTCTCATACTTCGCCATGAATTCCGGCGAGACAGCAAACTGAAGCTTGAATTTCTGCACGGTCTTTACTCGTATACTTCCCTCAAGTGGGCCCCGCCCGATTATGGGTGGCCTCCCTGACTCGCCATGCACAGCGCTGGGACCGGGATCGCTGCCGGGAGCAGGATCGTCCGCTTCTCCACATGCGCCTAAGCTCCCTCCCTCGGTACTTAACCCGAACAAAGTGCAAGATTTTTTATCGCCAGCGCTGGTGATAAATTTCTGACCACCCAAGGAATCTATCCCGGATTCATTTTCGTCGGCCTTCACGGACTCTTTCTCAAATACCTTCACCGCGGTCACACGGTCCCTGATTACAGTCGCAGGCTTATACCTTGAGACAAGAGCGATGACATACCGCATCGATCTTCCTGATATTTGATCCAGGAGGGCCTGATGATTCTTCTCTGTCATAATCCCTGCTATCAGAGAGATATTGCAGACGTTCACTTTGCCAGCTGAGAGGTATTCGTATACAGCGGGAAAGTCTCTCATGCATCTTGCTGCCCGTATCCTTCTACCCGCCACCGAGTCAGAGTACTTCAGATGCTTTGTGCAAAAGGCAAAGAGAGAGTTGTACCCACTTGAGAGATCGAGGCCTCGCCTCTCGACCTCGATAAGATAGAGAAGCATCGAGATCTCGATCTTCTTCTCTGTGCCACGCAACTGGCTGACAGTTTTGAGAAGTTCAACATCGCTCAGAGTCGAAACTCCAGATAGTTTGGAGTGTTCAGAATGGCAGATGAGCTCGGATAGCATGTGTCGCGATGACTGAGCCGTGCGTTTTTTCTGCACGGCAAGACTGGCTCGTTTCGTTTTCGTCTGCAAATCAGGTCTGTTCGAGATGCTAGATTCTCTCAAAAAGAAACTTTTCTGCTGAATTGATGGATAGGTGAAAGTTGCTGTTATCCCCATGATCTGTTCCTCCCTGCGAATTTGAAGTTTTCATGAATCCCTCAGCGAAGTCCTCAGGCTCTCTGAAAAATATGAATCTCAAAATGAAGCCCCTGAGACTTCCTGTGACTGCATTATACCATGGAGTTTTTGGAGCCATACAGACGTCGGCCAGCGGCC
>JAHOYU010000180.1 GCA_019038625.1 Candidatus Latescibacterota bacterium
CGGTATCTGTGAGTGTGGTGAATTCAAATATAATGATAATCCATGTGCGGTGCTTGACGATGATGACATACCGTTCAACCCTGATTTGCCGGGGTTCACAAGGTCTCTGTCTGGTGACGTGCTGGTTGAAACAGGCGAAGTCGTAAGGGATTTTTCGGGAGCTGAGAACATAGACGTCGTCGC
Organism: Candidatus Latescibacterota bacterium; assembly: GCA_019038625.1. Classification (NCBI taxonomy): domain Bacteria; kingdom Pseudomonadati; phylum Candidatus Latescibacterota; species Candidatus Latescibacterota bacterium. The sequence continues at coordinate 184 of JAHOYU010000180.1, forward strand.
GGCTTATGTAAACGAGATGTCGCTGGTCGTTTACCAGGGTAACGGAAAGGGAATGCTGCGCCCGGTGAACTTCGTCGGACTCGAGAGCGAGCCGACTGCCATCACTCTATGTGATTTTGATGATGACTCCTATATGGACGCGGCAGTAACGCTGAGGAATGGAAAGCTATTTATCTGTCACAGCACTGGAGAGGGGTATTTTTCAGACAATATCGATACTCTCCTTCTCCATGAGAGTGAGATCTCGGCCGATCCGGTCGATATCGCCGTGATAGATATCGATGACGATGACAAGGACGATCTCATAGTGGCCAACAACGGGACCCAGACTATAAGCATCATCAAGCATTCGTTAGAGCAGAGCTCGTTCCAGATGACCTATGCAGGTATCGAACGAAAGGAAGGAAACGAGGAATATGAAAAGGCGGCTCCGGTCGCTCTCGTAGTCGGGAACTTTGTGGATGACACCGGGGCGATCGAGGATGATTTCCTTGTCGCGACCGAAGGCGGGACGGTCGAGCTGTTCATGATGAGTGGAGATGTCGCGGTAATCGCGGGTTATTACGGTGCGGCCAATGTAGTAGAGGATGTCGTTAACGAACGGATCGTCGACATGGTCACAGGGCATTTTACCGGCACTCTCTTTTCGGATGTCGCTATCTTAGTGGCGGGAGCGGATCCGGACTTATACCTTTCCGGCAGCTACGTCCATATCATGAGAAGCACGCCGGATGACGCTACGAATTATCTTAGTTCGGCACAGGAGCTCGAAGTGACAGCAGGGTCTACTCCAGTCGTGCTTATCACTGGCGAGTTTGCTAACAGCGATGGCGACCTGATCGTCGGAGACGAAAATTGCCGGATCGAACTCTTTCTCCAGGATTCTCCTGGAATGTTCAGGAATGTGTTAATCGAGACCCTGCCCAGTCAATTTGGTCTCGTGAAACTGACGGACCTGGCTTCGGGCTTCCTGAGTACCAGCGGACCAATGTCTGTGGCAGGTGAAGACCTGGTCATCGGAACATCGCTGTACATAGTGGTCCTGGAGAATGACATGACGCTACGATGATCTATATCTTATTGACTCTGAGAGGTACATGCCCTCGGTTGGTAGATATCTCTCCGGATACAAAGAAGACTCCGCGCGGAGAGCCGCGCGGAGTCTTCTCATGTCAGTAAGGCCATGCTGTCGATTACTTATACATCGACTTGATCGCGCCCCATGTCGTGTTGCAGGTAGAGACGACATCGCATGATGGACCGTTGATCGACATGTTGTTCAGGACGTTCATGCCGTGAAGGACGAAGTCGCAGTCTCTGGCGAGGGAATTTATTCCGGTGATGGAGACAGCCTCCTCTTCCATGCCTGAAACGGTGACCGCCTGTTTGAATACAAGGACCCACTGCGATGGGCATTGACTAAACAACAAAGTCCACTCTATCCCTCCGTTTCCATAATCCACGACGATCAATTCTGAAAAGAATTCGCTGAATTCAGGTCTTGATTTCTCGAATATCTCGGGAGGATAGACCATCCTGAGTGTTATGTAATTAAGCCCGGCATCCTGCGGGACCCAGGCCAGGACATAGAGAACGATGATCGTGTCCGATTCAGAGCATATGTTTGTCAAGAAGCGCGACTCATCAGCCCAGACTCCGGAGTAAAACAGGTCCGAATTGGGCGGCAATTGTGCCGACGATTCACAGATCGGAACTGATAGGATGATAAAGAGAATAATTAAAAAGCCTGGTTTCCTCATCATGCTGTTCTCTGGTCCCTGGTGGAGATCCATACTCCGGCGAGTGATGTTTGAATATGTCGTAGATCTTTCCCTCAGAAATGTCTGATCTGATAGGGCGATTATATCATGGAGTGTATGGATTATCAACGCTTGGAAATATTTTGGAAGTATGTCTGTTATCCGTCAACAAACAAACAAAATAATTCGGGGGAAAATATATTTTACTATAACGAGATAGCGCTTGGAATGATGCTGTATGTACAATAAAGGCAGGCGGATAAGTTGATGTAAGACTTGTTGTGGCGGCGGGTTGCGTCAAGATATTATTACATCTAATTATGAAAATATTTCTTGCAAACGACCTGAATGCTGTGATACGATACTATCGTTATCTCGACGCTCCTACCCGAAAACAAAACTACAGAGATAAAACAGATCCTAAGTCGGACGATGAATACAACTGAATATTCGAGAAAGTGACATCTGATGTCTTTATGTCGGATGTGTCTTCTATTGCTGCCATGACATGAGCTAACAGGCGCATATAAGGAGGATAGTATGGAGAATATCCTGGGTGGTGAACGGTCTTGGGTACTTAACAATTGGAGGTGTCAGAATATGATCAAGATCATTCGGTTTGGCGGTGTCAAACTGATCCTTCTCCTTAGCCTGTCGCTTCTGATGTGCCTGGCTGCCTGTGGAGGGGCGATCGATCCAGATCCATTCGACCGATTTGCTTCATCCGCAGTCGAGCTTCGTGACAGCGCTGACGAGGTGCTCTCCCATCAGTATGATTGGGCTCGTGAGCGCTTTATCCAGGATACAGTCAAGGGTGATTCGATAAGCGGAGAGAAGGTCCAGAGACTCATTCTGGAAAATGTTCCCGGTGTACCATTCGCCTGGAAAGCACAGAGGCCGCCGATTCTATTTCTGTCAGCAGGAGAATTCAGGGAGTCGGTCAGGACTCTGAATGATGCTTTAGTGGATTATGCGGGATTGCTGATCGAACTGGCAGTATCTGGTCATATCGATCAGGATGAATTCACAGTCGCAGCGTCCGGCATCAATTCCGGGATTCAGGACGCATCAAAGGCATTGGGTCTAACCGACAAGGATAGAGAAATCGGTCTCTTCTCAACAGCAGCTACGGAACTTTTTCGTCAATACCTGCAATCGAAAAGTAAAAAGAAACTCAGGGATGCACTCAATGGAAATCAGGAAAATATTCGCGCATTATCTGACGCCTTAAGTGATGCCATGCGCCTGGCGTCACAGCACTTCTTTGCCGAGTATTCTTCGCGAAGCTTGAGTCTGGCATTGATGCTGGCACCCGATAATAGTATGTCGGACAACCAGAAACAGGATCGTGTTGTAGAGTTGATCGAACTGAATGAACTGCTCATAGGACGGTTGGATGTGCTGCGAAGGCTACATGATTCTTATGAATCTTTGCCTGGCGCGAACAGGGATCTCGCTGCATCTCTTGAGAAGGGTCAACATGGCCTGACATCAATCTATCGAATCCGCGACAACGCGAAGTTTCTGCGAGAAGTATACAAGGATCTGGGGAGTGAACAGAGTAATGAACCGAATGATTCCGACAACTGAACCAAGGGAGGGTGAAAACGATGCCGATAAACAGGGAGGATAAGGGATTCATCATAGATCAGATGGAGAATATGAGGACAAAAGGAAGTCGTCTGGTCATCAGCCTCAGGTTCGCGGGCGAGACCGAGGCAGCAAGAAAAGCAAAGAAAAAGGTCGATATGCTTGGAAGTACCATCGATGAACTCCTTGCTGAGTCAATGAAATCATGGACGGGGAATGGAAAGAGTCTGATCGATGATATTAAATGGGCTAATCAGCAACTGCAGAGGGACATCAATGACATTAAGAAAAAGAAAAATCTGGCACAAAAGTCCATAAATGCTTTCGGGTGCCTGGACGATGTGATCGTTAAGGTGAAAGATATTCTCGGGAAGATACAGTGAATAAATATGATCCCATTTTAAACCAGTCTCAGACTGGACAGGAGATTCTGACATTGGAGGATAATGATGAAGAATAAATCATGCATGACCGTGAAGAAGAGCCCGTTCATTTTGCTCCTCGCTTCTGTTCTACTTGTCTGTTTTACCTCATGTACATATATGAAGATGGATCCTCCCGCAGACGTAGATAAAGGCCCTCCAGTGCCGACCGCCCCTGCTATCGATAATTCATGTTGGATGGCTACAGCTTCAAATATGCTGGCAGGCGCCGGGTATGGAACTGGTACAACGCTTCAAGGCCGAGCGGAAGATATATATGGAGATATGGTAACCTGGCAGACTGACGTTGTTAATCCAACGGGAAAACAGGTGGGTGGTTGGACGGATACAGCTTTAAGCTGGTGGCTGAGTTCGGCTAATAACACATGGACCAGTAATCCCTACACAGTAGTGACGGTATATGGAAATAAAACACCCAGATACCCTTGGGCAAATTCCAATGGTGCCCGGTTTATTGGTAATGAACTTCGTAGATGTCAGTTCGTCGGGTTGAGTATAAGCTGGCCGACGGCAGGTGCTTCTATCGGGGAGCGAGGACATGCTATTACGGGCTGGGGAGACCATAGTGGTAAAAGCACTCTTACTCGAAATCCGTCGAGGGTCCGGTTAACAGATTCTGACACTGATACGGGAGGGGATGTTCAGAGTTATACATATGATTCCTACACATCTCCCAATCCGGGTGGCGCCAATGAAGGGAATGGCTGGTACATCGATTATCAGGATAACCATCCGTACATAAAACACATCATAACCTTATGTCCCACAGACGATCCTTCTGATAACAAATTGACACAGAAAGTCGTCGGATCCTACAAGATCCATCAGTCAAACAAAACGAGTGCCATTGATCTGCATTATAAAGTCGGTACCGATGTGACAATACTCAGCTATAAGACGACTATAGACTGGTCCACGGAAAACCTGCCCTCGATTACAGAAGAAGATCCCAGGAGAGAACTCGAGGTCGATTGGGACCTGTCCGATAAGCCTGTACCATTCTGTAACTGGGTGACTATAACTACCGAGTTTATTCTTCCCACCTGGAATGCGATTGAATACAGAGATGTCAAATTCACCTATCCCAAAGGAATAGAGTCAAAGTTCCTGCCACCGATCAAGTGGGAGATGAAGACAGCCCGGATAGACAGAGCTGAGACTATTAGAGACGTTACAGGTGGATACGTGATAGGTAGTTACAATATTGTCGATCCTCAGCTTCCAGCTGAGCAGCGAGTTGTCGCTGAGTACAGGTTCATCCATCAATACAGCTTCAATCAGTCCCCTGAGATGCATGAACTCGTTTTGACCGGGACACGAGGGTATGTGGCGACTGATATTCGCGTGGGCCACACTTATGGATTCCTTGATGCAAATGAATTGTGGAGGTTCAAGGACTGGATGACTGAATTAGGTGGCAGGGAATATCCTCTTGGTGATCGTCCGGTCGAAATTCTTGTGAACTGGGAAGGACGTTTACCATATCCCGAGGGAGAAGATGTCACTGGTAAGATAGAGCCTTTCAGGCGGAAATAGGACTGAGTCCTGTAAAAGAACCGGGCAGACAGAAAGTCAGACCGAAAGTACCAACCTGATCCCTTCGTTAAGATCCGCCAGGAGACCGGATCTCAGCTTTGAGACACGTTCGGTCGGATAGCTTTTATCCAGCGTGATGATCTGGGAGACGTTGATCACCGAATCCCTGCTCAGCCTGCTCTCTTTTCTTTTTAGAAGGATATTTCCAGGCGCACTGGAGAGCTTCAGGTTCGATGATATGACAGCGACTATGACGGTGCTGATGTTGGACCGGTTGAAAGGATCTGACTGGACGATTACGACCGGGCGGCGATAGCCGGGCTCGGAACCTCGCGGAGCGGGAAGGGTCGCCCACCAGATCTCGCCCCTGTTCATTCCCAGTCCTCCGCGGCGAGTGAAGCTCCCTGAAGCTGCTCGAGGACAGGGTCGAGCCGGTTGTCTTTACTATCCTTGTCATAGACAGAATTCAGTGCCTCTGTCACGCCCTCATCCCCGTGAAGATCGAGGAAGGAACGCAGCGCCTTCTGAAAGAGCGCGCTTCTGGAGACTCCGAGGCGCTTGGCAAGACGTTCGGCCGCAAGGAAGAGGCTGTCGGGTATGGATATCGCTGTCTTCATGCTGAAAGTATAACAATAGTTATACTTTTGTCAAGGGGAGACTTTGTCTTTGACAACAGCAGGGCTTGTTCCACGATCAGTTTTTCACTTGATATTCGAACATGATTCGGCGGCAAGCCAGGCAGTGGAGAAGGCCGCCTGCAGATTGTATCCTCCGGTGTTGCCGTCGACGTCGATCACCTCTCCGCAGAAGTAGAGTCCATCAACGAGTTTCGATCTCATCGTTCTCGGGTCGATCTCTTTTAGATCAATGCCGCCGCGGGTGATGATCGCCTCTTCAAAGGGCCTCGGGCTTTTTATGGTCAGCCGGAGATTCTTGAGAAGTGCGGCGAGGTTGCTTCTCTCTGCCGATGTGATCTGGCTGCATCTTTTTTCCGGTGCGATCCCACTTTTGGATATGAAAATAGGAATCAAGCGGTTGGGCAGGAGGTTCTTCATCACTGTCCTGAAATGCTTCGTTCCCGAATCGGAAAATTCCCTGATCAGTCTTTTGTCGAGTTTCTCGCCGGACAGGGCCGGTTTGAAATCGATTGAGAGTTCGACCGTTTTGCCCGCGGCGAGATTGTCTGTTATCTGCCCGCTCATCGTGAGGATCACAGGTCCCGAGACTCCGAAATGAGTGAAGAGCATTTCTCCGAATCCGGAATCGGTCTTCCTGCCGCCTGTAAAAACTGTGACCTCGACATTTTTCAGTGACAGGCCCTGCAGATCCCTGGCGAACCTGTCCTCTGTATCGAAAGGCACAAGGCCCTGTCTCGGCTCCACGATCTTGTGGCCGAGGGATGCGGCGATAGCGTACCCATCGCCCGTCGAGCCGGTGGCGGGATACGACTTGCCGCCTGTGGCAAGGAGTACTTTTTCGGTATGGATCACCTTCCGGTCACCCTTCAGGATCACGCCCTCAACGGATCCACTTTCTCTGCCTGTGACGATCCTGTCCACTCTGGAGGAAAGTCCGATCTCAACTCCATTTGATCTGGCATAACTTTCCAGCGTTTTTACCACAGTGGAGGCTTTGTCGGTCGCGGGGAATATCCTTCCTCCTCTTTCTTCCTTCGTTTCCAAGCCGAGCCCGGCAAAGAATCTTATGAGGTCATCGCAAGTAAACCGCGTGACCGCTCCGTAAAGGAACTTTCCCTTTTTACCAAAATTTTCGATGAAACGCTCCGTCTCTGCGCTGTTAGTAAGGTTGCATCTTCCCTTCCCGGTTATTCCCAGCTTTTTCCCGAGACGGTTGTTCCTTTCCAGGAGAAGGACCTCGAGCCCGTTCTCCGCGGCCCTTCCGGCCGCGAGCATACCGGCAGATCCTCCACCTA
>JAHOYU010000181.1 GCA_019038625.1 Candidatus Latescibacterota bacterium
GATCAAGGTATATCTCGGATGCCTTCACGTAATCACGTGCGTTCTCGTAAGATACTGCCAGACCCTCCCTTGCCGAATCCTTGAAGAAAGGATACTTCGAACTCATGGAGATATATTTTTCAAAATAGCTGGTAGCCTCTGCATTCCTTCCATCTGCAAGAGCAATTTTTCCCAGAAAATAGAGAGAGCATGCTCCCTGTTCCATGCTACCGAATCGATCATCGATGATCTTGAACATCTCCTCCGCGGATTTTATCTGCCCGGCACCGTATGACGCCAGCGCTTCGGAGAACTGTGCCTCAGCACTCGCTTTTGCATGCATCCTGGAGTTGTTCATCCAGATGGCTCCGGCAATTACAACAATAAGGACAACAAGGCCGGCGAAGAACTTGTTTTGGTTCTCCCTTAGATATTCTCTGGCCTCGAGAATAAACGTGACAAAACTATCTTCTTTCAATTCATGTCTTGATAACTTGTTATGAGACAATTCCCATACCTCCTTTTAGAGATAATTAACACTCCTTGAGTCATTTATTCAAGGGAAATATACGACTTCTTCCACTTAAACATTTCGATATTTGGATTGACAGTGAATATCCCATTCTGTAAGACTGACTCAAGGCTGACAAGAAAGGAGAATGTGTGCCCAGGACCCTTAGAATCGCACTGATGATAATTGCGGTTCTTATCACTATCCTTGACCTTTTTGGCATTGAAGATTTAGCCAGATCACCCTACCACGGAATCCGTCATAATAATCTTGTCTTTCTGGAATATGAAAAAGAAAGTCCTAATGCCGAAAAGGGTTTGCTGGCAGGCGACAGAATAGTAGCAGTCGATGGTATACGCCCCCGAAATATAATTCATTTCAAATATCTGATACGTTCCAACACTTCTTTTTCATCCCAGGTCTTTACAATTGCCAGGACTGATTCGTTGTTCGAAATAAGAATAGACACCAAAGCTCAGCCTGGGAAAAAGATTTTTCAGAAGATAGCGCTTTCTCTTACTGCTCTGACTTTTATGGTTGTAGGATCTTATGTGATCTATAAAAGACAGGATATTCTAGGGCGCCTTTATGCATTTAATTGCCTTCTGTTCGCATTTCTACTTACAGAAAGGCCTTCTACGTCTATCAGCCTGCTTCATGTCATGGGAGAACTGTTTTATGATGGGGTTTTTGCTTTTCTCCCTGCTGTATTCCTGCATTTCTTTCTTATATTTCCTGGAAAAGAGATACATGCCGGGACAAGGCGTTCAGCGATCGAGAGAAACCTTTATGTTGTACCGGCACTGATCTTCCTATCGATGTTTATCCTGGCGCTTGTTCATTTTTCAAAGGAGATGCCTCCCTCCATTCTACTCGTATTCAATGGAATAGCGTCAGTTTACTGGCTCATCTATATGACTGGTGGAGTTTCCCTCTTTATCAGGACTTATATCACGTCTGACAAGGTTCAAAGGGTCAAGTTCAGGATTGCCACCATAGGCCTGATAGCAGGCACTGCTCCCGTTACTATTGTAATGCTTGTCAGGCAGTTTGCTCCCTCTCTCGATATACCTTTTGATAGTTTTTCAATGCTCTTCCTGTCCTTTATGTCGATATCCTTCGCCTACGCAATTCTCAGACATGATGCATTCGATATGAGGGTCGTGTTCAAAACGGGATTGGCTTATATCCTGGTGCCCGTGATCCTGGGCAGTATGATATACTTATTTGCCCGAGGCATATTTGAGAAGTTTCCAGGTTTCCTCGATGGAAAACAACTTTCGATGATGATGATTGTACTGATGCTTGCTGTTATCGCATTCGTAATGGCAAGAGCCGGTATCATCCATTTTGTGGACTGGGTCTTTTTCAGAAACAGGCAGAAATTCAGGGAAAGGATGATAGAGTACTCAAGACGGATTCAATTTCTCTCATCCCAGGAAGACATAGCTGATTTTACCGCTGAAGAGATATATGAGATGTTCCGGCCGGAATACGTCCATATCTTCATGTTCGAAGAGGACAAAGATACTTACGTTCGCAGAAAGAGCCGCCCGGAGGCAACAGTCCTGCCGCTGACCTCTTTGCCTTCAAGCATGAAACTTATTAGAATAGCCCAGGCTGGAAGGCAACCAGTTATGGTGGAATACTTCGACAGTCTCTGGGCCAGTAATAATCTGGACAGGATTTCACTGGAATTAATATCGATGGTTCGCATATCAGTCGTCGTACCGATGGTTGAGCAGAACGAGATGCCGGGGTTAATAATCATCGGACGAAAAAGGTCGGGCAAACCTTATGACGGTGCCGATGCGGAGATGCTCGAAATTCTTGGAGAAAGAAGCGCAGCGGCAATCAGGAACAACGTATTGTTCCATGTATCGAAAGAGAAGGAGAAGCTGGAGAAGGAAGTCCATCTCGCCAGCAAGATACAGCAGAGACTACTTCCCGAAGCCCCCCCCCACCTCAAGCACTCTACTGTAAAGGGTAAATTGAGAAATTGCCTCGAGGTCGGTGGGGATTTCTACGATTTTGTTGAATTCGATAGCGGGAAAATCGGGATCGCGGTTGCCGATGTTTCAGGGAAAGGAATCCCTGCATCGCTTTTGATGACTACCCTTCAGGCATCATTTCGAGCTGAAGCAACTGAGGACAGGTCTCCAGGGGAAGTCCTTTCCGCTCTGAACAAATCACTTTATATCAGGAGTGAAGTAAGTAAATTCGCAACATTTTTCTACGCCGTATATGACGATTGTAATGGACTTCTTCATTATTGTAACGGTGGTTCTTTTCCTCCCCTTCTGATCAGAAATGATGGGACTGTCATTCAATTGAAGAGAGGCGGTATCCTGGTCGGTGTTGATCCAGAATCGGTATACCTTGAAGGGATGGTCAAACTCAGGAAAAACGAGGTCCTGGCAGTATATACCGATGGTATAATCGACCAGGAGAATTCTAGAGAAGAGTAC
>JAHOYU010000182.1 GCA_019038625.1 Candidatus Latescibacterota bacterium
CACCTTACTAAATTATTTGCTTTTATTCTTCTGTTTCTTCTTCCATGGGCCTTTTGGGCCGCGTTTCTTTGGCATAATATCTCGGGAAAGCAGTTGGGCTATCTCTTTGACGAAATCCGCGTCGCCCAGAGGCCGATGTCGCGGGACACCTTACTAAATTATTTCCTTCGTTGGACAAGGAAACCGGAATTCTCCCAGTAATTAAGTAAGGTGTCCCACGACACTGAAAACAAACCGCAAAAGCGCCCCAAAACATGGCCATGCTTGACAGTCAATGTGTTTCATAATATGTAGTGCGGGAGATAGCGAGTTTTGGAGTGGTGTATGTGTGGGAAAGATCGCAATGTCTGACTAACATCAAGGTATTATGGGAAGGATGCGAGTATGGAGCCTGAATGGCCAGCTTTAATCGTGATAGATAGTGACAACGGACCGATTTGGGAGATGATCGTTGCTTGCAAAGAGGACTGGGAGGGCAATGCCGATCTGTGTTGTCAGGGGGATTGGGAAGACGACACCCGCCTTATCGACAGCCAACGGCGCGTATTCCGACTTGACTGGCTCGGGCCGGCGGAAATCCGCTATCGCATTGTTCCCACCGGTGAAACCATATCGTTGGAGCAATTGAAGATGTTTCTGCTGAGCCAGTTTTCAGAGGGGTTCGACACGAGCGAATACTTGCGGCTACTTGCCCAATGCCCGCCAGCGGAGTGGATTAGCCGGTCCCTGTAAGACGCGCCGTTGCGATAGGGCGTGCAGGCCGCTGACGCCTATGACAAACTCCAGTTCGAGATCGGGGGACATCTATGAGCAAGCCCTTAAGTCTAAGTCCGGGGACACCTTACTAAATTATTTGCTTGCTTGCGTCATGTTGGGGTGTTAGGCTGTTTTGATGCCAAGGATAGCGAGAATAGTCGCGCCTGGACGGGCGCATCATGTCACCCAACGCGGGAATCGTCGGATGGAGACGTTTTTCTGCGATGAGGACTATCAAGAGTATCTTGCGTTGCTTGAGC
>JAHOYU010000183.1 GCA_019038625.1 Candidatus Latescibacterota bacterium
GTGCTGTACCTGTGGTTGCAAGGATCTGAAGGCATGCGATGAGGAGCCGTTGCGATTCCAGACTATTGATATTCCTCCGATCAAGCCAGATGTCATCGAATATGTTCAACACATGAAGCAATGCAAACAATGTGGTGAAGTCGTCTATCAACCCTTGCCTGACGATATTAAACGAAACGTGTTTGGTTCCGGCGTTCTGGCTGTTGTGGGTGTCCTAACAGGTATGCTTAATACCAGTAAACGTAAAGCACTTGAAGTCGTCAATGAGGTTTTTGGTGTCCCCATGAGCCTTGGAGGGCTGAGTAACTGTGAAGCAAAGATCGCTGCCGCAATGGAATCGCCTTACAATGAAGTGCATGCATATGTTCAATCGCAAGATAGGTCCCATGCTGACGAAAGCAACTGGCGTCGTGGCAACCGCCTTAAAGGTTGGATATGGACACTCTGCTGTACAACGGCAGCGGTCTTTATGATTAATGCCAGCCGTGGTCAAAAGGCCGCTCGCCAACTCATTGGATGTTTTACCGGCACACTGAATAGTGACCGATGGAATGGTTACAGTTTTTACGAAGGACTGCGGCAAATATGTTGGGCTCACTTAAAGCGTGATTTCAAAGCAATCGGCGAGGCGGATGGCCACTTGGGTCGCATTGGCAACAAACTTCATGCTCTTTCAAAAGAGATACTAAAACTTCGCCGCCGTGTCCGTGACGGTACGTTACAATGGAAAACATTTCAACGCAGGATGATCCCGCTTCAAGAAGAAGTTGAAAGGCTTCTTGAAAAAGGCGCGACCTACGATGGCAAACTCGGCGGCAAGTGTCGAGATATCCTTAGGCATCGGGAGTATCTCTGGGTATTTGTAAGTGACTCGGATGTTGAACCGACCAACAATGCGGCAGAGCAAATCATTCGTCAGGCAGTGATTTGGCGTAAAATGAGTTTTGGAACACAAAGTAAGCGTGGAGCACATTATGCAGAGCGAATACTGACTGTATGTGCCACCTGCCGTTTACAAGGCCGCAGTATCATCGCGTACATACGCAGTGCTTGTCATTGTCACTCGAATAATCAGCCGGCCCCATCGTTGATACCAGAATAAGTCACTTTGTCACCTGAAAGTATACCAATTTCTTTTCAAACTTTTCGGTGATCGGGTGTACGCTTACCCGGTTTGAACATTGCTCCGGGGCTGCGCTCCATATTGCCTCCGATGTAAACTACTGGAAGGAAGGCATCGGTGTGCGGGATGTTCTGATCCGCAACAATTCATTCATCGGATGCAACTTCGTCGCCGGCCGACGCGGCGCAGTCGTCGATATCTTTGCCGAAGTCGGACGCAAACTTGCCACGCCGGGCGTACATCGC
>JAHOYU010000184.1 GCA_019038625.1 Candidatus Latescibacterota bacterium
GGGTCTCCCTTCTTCAGAGCGATGAGAGACCTTATATCTTCGTCCTCTACTACTATATTACCGCTCCATATCAGGTCACCAACATAATTCCTCTCACCCTCATCGATCTTGATGTAGATATCCACATGACTTCCGTCACCGATCTCATCCAGCCTCATCACCGTAGCTTTTACATCGAGGTACCCCTGATTCCTGTACAACGTCTCTATCTTGGTCAGATCTTCCTCAAGAACCCCGGGTTTGTATTCTCCACCGCTCCACCAGTGATCCTCATGACTTTCAATAGTCTTTCTTATCTTCTTTGAATCGATCTCACCGTTGCCGATCAGGTCCATATATCTGATCTTTACTTTTCTGCCCTCGGCAATCACGTAGGTGACATGGATCATGTGCTGGTCCGGAACAGGTGTCTTTCTGACGGTTATCTCGGCCCGGTTATATCCCTTCTCCGTATAAATCTCCTTCATCGCGGCCAGGTCGGACGATATCATTGCCGGGCGGGCAAAGAATCCCTCGCGAAGCAACAACTTTCCCCTTATATCGGTTTCATCCACATGATCGTTACCCTCGACATGGACTCCCTTCACCCTCGGATATTCCTCCACATGGAGAATGATCACGGCCTTTCCATCCTCGTCCCTGTACCAGGCGCTGACATCGGCAAAATCCTTGGTTTTGATCAGTCTCTTGATTCCCTGGGAGATCCTGTCCAGAGTATAATCCTCACCCTGGCGCACTCCAAAGATCGATACGATCTTCTTGTGCGACACAAAGACATTCCCGCTGACTTCTACGTGCGATATCTCTATTGCTCCAGCCGCGGTCGATACAAGGGCCAGAAGCACAATAAGCATGACCGGTAATCTCATCAATTCCCTTCCTGGTTGTTCCCACTTCAAAATCCGGTGAATGCTATCATAGCCATAGGTCTTCATCAAGATAAAACAATAGCCGGAAAAATCCAGTAATACCACACGTTCAGAGCTATAACTTGCACTGAGACAAGGAAATCCGGGTATTACAGGGGAATATCCCCCGGTTTCCGACTAAAAAGGCCCCGGAACCAGTCCGGGGCCCATTTAATTGTACGATTGAAGCTCGCGGAAGTTTCGACTTATTCGGGTTTTGCCTTCGCGGGAAGTTCGAGGTTCTCGAATATCAGTTTTTCCGATCCCGGATCCGCAGAGATCTTGAGCTTGGAATTCCTGGATATCTCACCACCGAGCATCTTCTCACTGAGTGGATCCTCCAGAAGCCTCTGGATGGATCTCTTGAGCGGCCTGGCTCCCAGTGTCGGATCGTATCCCTTTTCGATAATGAATTCCTTGGCAGAGGTCGTGACTTCAAAATCGAGTGTCATTGAATCGAGTCTCGAATAGAGATCCGAAAGAAGAATATCGATTATCAACATCAGATCGTGTTTTTCAAGCTGCCTGAAAACTATCATTTCGTCTATCCTGTTGATGAATTCCGGGTTGAATATCTGACGGGCAGCCTCCATGATCTTGTTCTTCATGTGGTCGTATCCGCTATCGACATTCTCACCGTCGAGAGCAAATCCAAAAGCTTTCTTGCCCTTGATATCCTTTGCGCCGGCGTTCGAGGTCATTATCAGGACCGTGTTCTTGAAATCTATCCGCCTCCCGAAGGAATCAGTGATACTTCCTTCCTCGAGGATCTGTAGCAACAGGTTGAACACGTCTGGATGTGCCTTTTCGATCTCGTCGAGCAATACCACGGAATATGGCTTTCTTCTCACCTTCTCGGTGAGCTGTCCACCTTCCTCATACCCGACATATCCAGGAGGAGCTCCGACCAGCCTGGATATGGCGAACTTCTCCATATATTCGGACATATCTATCTGGATCAAGGCATCTTCACTCTCGAAAAGGGTGGCGGAGAGGGTCCTTGCCAGCTCGGTCTTTCCTACGCCTGTAGGTCCCAGGAACACAAACGAGCCGATCGGGCGCCTCGGATCTCTCAACCCGGCCCTGTTTCGGCGAACAGCCTTCGCTATAGCCATCAGTGCAGGTTCCTGTCCGATCACTCTCTTCCTGAGCTCGTCTTCGAGGTTAAGAAGCTTGACAGTCTCTTCCTCTTCGACATCCGATACAGGGATACCCGTCATATCCGAGATCACACTGGCGATATCCTGGCTGGTAACGACAGATTCCTGCTCCTGTCTGCTCTCGACCCATTCTCTCTTTCTGTCCTTCAAATCTTCCTTCAACTGTTTTTCCTGATCACGGAACGAAGCGGCTTTTTCAAACTCCTGAGACTGGATGGCCGATTCCTTTTCCTTGGATATCTCTTCGATCTTCTTCTCAACATCTCTAAGATTATCCGGGATCGTTGTTATATTCAGCCTGGCTCGGGCGCCGGCTTCATCGATGACGTCGATAGCCTTGTCGGGCAGGAACCTTCCCTGCACATATCGCTGGGAAAGATAGACCGCCTGCTTTATAGCATCCTTTTCGAACTTGGTCCTGTGGTGAGCTTCGTATTTATCCCGAAGACCCATTATTATCTCTACTGTCTCTTCCTCTGTCGGAGGATTGATCAGAATCGACTGGAACCTTCTTTCCAGGGCTCCATCCTTTTCGATATGCTTCCTGTACTCATCAAGAGTGGTCGCTCCGATACACTGTATCTCACCTCTGGCCAGCGCGGGTTTCAGCATATTGGAAGCATCGATCGCACCTTCCGCGCCGCCTGCTCCTACGATAGTGTGAATCTCATCGATGAAGATGATGATTTGATCGTTATCCCTGATCTCGTTAATAATATTCTTCAGACGTTCCTCGAACTGTCCTCTGTATTTTGTTCCTGCCACTACAGATGCAAGGTCGAGCGTCGTAATCCTCTTGTCTTTGAGAAGTTCTGGGACCTGATTGGAGACTATCTGTTGCGCAAGGCCCTCGATGATCGCCGTCTTGCCGACACCAGGTTCACCGATCAGAACGGGGTTATTCTTCTTTCGCCTGCAGAGGATCTGAATGATCCGGTGCATCTCGCGCTCTCTGCCTATGATCGGATCGAGCTTGTTTTCCCTGGCAAGCTCGGTAAGGTCTCTGCCGAACTGGTCGAGAGTAGGAGATTCGCTCTTCGCGCTGACCTGCTTTCCGGATGCGGAACTGCCCCCACCCTGATGGAGTATCTTCATTATCTCTTCGCGGACCCTCTTCCGGTCGACTCCGAGCTCTAGAAGAACCCTGGCAGCCACTCCTTCGCCCTCTCTTATCAGACCCAGAAGGAGATGCTCGGTCCCGACATAGTTATGCCCCAGAAGTCTTGCTTCCTCGACAGATAGTTCGAGTACTCTCTTTGCCCTGGGTGTCAGTGGTATTTCGCCCAGCGTAAGGGTCCCGCCTGTCGGTTTGACAAGATTCTCAATAGCCTGCTGTATCTGATCCATATCGAGATCCAGTTTCTGGAGTACCTTCGCCGCGATTCCTTCACCTTCCCTGGCGATCCCGAGCAGGAGATGTTCCGTCCCGATATAATCGTGCTGCAACCTGTTTGCTTCATCCCTCGCGAGGTAAATGACTTTTCTTACTCGTTCGGTAAACTTGTCATTCATATCGACCTCAACATCCTTTCACGGCTACGGACTCCGCGGCCTTTACCGACCTTCGAGTCTGGATCTAATATAATCTGCTCTCGTCCTGTCCCTTTCCTCAGCTTTCATCTCGTTTCCGTAGAGGTGCTGAAGATGCATGGGCTGGATCATGATCAATATTTCATTCAAAACGGACAATTTTACATCACTAATGATATTCAGCCCTACGCCGAGGCGAATGGCCGAAACCAAACTCATTGCTTCCTTTGAAGTTACAAGCCTGGCTGTCTTCAGTAATCCGTAAGACCTCCAGACCTTGTCTTCAAGCAAAGTCCGTGCCTCTCTCAGGAGGCTTTCACGCGCTTTCTTTTCGAACTCCAGGACCTTCCTTATGTGCGATTCCATATTGACCACAGTATCTTCCTCCGATAATCCGAGAGTGATACTGTTCGATATCTGAAACATATTGCCGGTGACATCACTACCCTCACCGTAGCTGCCCCTGACTGTGAGCCTGACCTGCCTCAATCCGTCGATGACCTGCCGTATGTCGTGGTTATGTACCAGCCCCGGAAGGTGTACCATGGCAGATACACGAAGGCCGGTCCCCACGTTCGTCGTACAGGCCGTAAGATATCCGAGCCTGTTCGAAAAGGCGAAGTCAAGTCGCCTGTCCAGTTCATCGTCGAACCTCGTGATCTTCTTGAAGGCTTTTCTCAAGCTGAGCCCCGACTCCATCGATTGCATCCTCAGGTGGTCCTCCTCGTTGACCATCACACCGAGTGATTCATCCATGTCGACTATCAACGCCCGGTTCTTGAAATTCATGACCATTTCGTGAGAGATCAATCGCCTCTCGGCTAAAAGAAGTCGGTCCGCACCCGACATCCCGTCCATTTCCATCAACAGCGGATCTTCCAGCAGGCCATTTTCCATCACGGCCGCGGAGACCTCGGATCTTATGGACTCGAGTACTTCTGAAGAGGCTATATGAGAAAAAGGCCAGTCGTCGAGATTGCGGGCAAGCCTGACCCTGCTCGAGAGAACGATCTCGCTTTCTTCACCTTCGTCCGAAAGCCATCCCGCCGATTTTTTTATCAGGTCGGCAACATCTGACACGATGATTCATCCTTGTTCTGTACCGTTATCTGAATCCTTCATAGAACTTATCTCATCCCTGATCTCGGCGGCTCTTTCGTATTGTTCCATTTCTATTGTCATCTGCAGTTCCTTCTGAAGCTCATGGATCCTCCGGGACAGATCGATCCTCTGACCAAATCTCTCCGGCACCTTGCCCTTGTGCCTCGTATCCCCGTGAATACTGGTCAGCACCTGATCGAGCTCGGTCCTGAATACTTCATAACACTGCGAGCATCCGAGTTTTCCCGTTTTCCTGAAATCGGCATATGTCCTGTCGCAACCGGAACATCGTTTTCTGGCCATACCAGGCCTCTCGACTCCTGCCGCCAGGTTCATCAAACCTGCGAGCAGGTCTCCCTTTTCGAAATTGCTCTTCTTAAGGTAGTCGAATCCTTTTTCATCCGCACAGTCCTGACAGATATGTATCTTCTCCACCCTCGTACCGATAACGTTGGTAAAATGTATCGTTGCCTCTCTCTCCTGGCAGAATTGACACTGCATATCAGCGGATATCCTCTCCTGTAAGCCTGCCGTCCTTCATTATCAGCCCTCTATCGGAAGTTTCGAGCATTTCCCTCTTGTGAGTAACGACTATGAAAGTCTGGTTCTTTGAACGGCTCAGGTCCAGGATCAGGCGATGCAGAAGGTCGCTGTTCCTTTCGTCGAGGTTACCTGTCGGTTCGTCGGCGAAGATTATTGCTGGCTCGTTCATCAAAGCTCTCGCGACTGCGACTCTCTGCTGCTCTCCCCCGGAGAGTTCCGTGGGCCGATGGCTTGTCCTTTCAGCCAGGCCGACCTCGGAAAGAAGCATCGTTGCTCTATCTTCAATATCCCTTCTCTGTGCCCCGTGAAGGAACGAAGGCATCATGACATTCTCAAGAGCGTCGAATTCAGGCAGAAGGTAATGGAATTGAAAGATGAAACCGATGTCGAGGTTCCTGATCCTGTTCAACTCCCGATCGTTACATGCGGCCGGATCGGCGCCCTTGATGACGATCCTGCCACGGTCTGGCTTGTCAAGGGTTCCCAGGACATGCAGAAGCGTACTTTTCCCAACTCCTGATTCTCCGAGTATAGTGACGACTTCACCCTCTTCCGCGGAGAAATCAAGATCGCAAAGTACTTCGATCGGGCCCTTGGCGCCCTTGAACGATTTCCATATTCCTTCCGCTTCGAGAATACTCATTATCCGCCTCTGTTAAAAATATATGACTCCACCTTGCCTCAGGCAAGTACCCCGGCAAAGTCATTGCCTCAATCGTATTTTATAGCGTCAAGCGGCAACATATTACACGCTTCCCAACTGGGATATATCGTTGCTATGAAGCATATTACCATCGAAGCGATCGAGACTGTCGCAATGTCGACCCAGTCTATCAGCACAGGGAGGGTGTTGATGAAATATACTTCGGGCGGCAGATCGAGTTTCACCATGGAGAGAAGCGAGCAGATGACCAGCCCCAGGATTACTCCGAGAATCGTTCCAACACCGCCTATCACTGTACCTTCTACCATGAATATAGACATGATCCCCCTCGATGATGCTCCCATCGACCTGAGGATCCCTATTTCGCTCCGTTTTTCCATTATGACCATCGTCAGCATACCCACAAGATTGAACGCCGCGATCAGTATTATCAGAGCGAGCAGAAGGAACATCAGTATCTTCTCAACCTTGATGTAACTGAAGAGATTACTGTTCAATGTTATCCAGTTGTTCGTCCCATAGGCGTAAGAGATGCTCTCCTGTATCTTCTCATCGATCTCCCGAGCCTTGTAAATATCATCGATCCTTATCCCCAGGCCTCTTGTAGAAGCTTCGTAATCGTAGAAAGTCTCCGCTTCCTTTATGTCGATGTAGGCAAACCGCGAATCGAACTCGAAGACCCCCGTCTTGAACGTGCCGATGACTCTGAAATCCCTGGTCCTCGGCTTGATCTGACCGACCCGCATCTCTGCCGGAGCACTGACCAGGGCCAATATCTCTCCATACGAGATTCTGAGGTCTTCAGCGAGGTCCTCGCCGAGCACTATTCCGGGAACAACTTCTCCATCTTCGAATCCCGATGTCTCGAATGAGGATATCGCCGGCACGAATGAATCTACGACCGCCGATACCGCCCGCTCGGCATCAAGGTCCACACCCTTTACTATCACTCCCTTTGTCTTCACCCTGACGCCGGGGACAAGCTCGTAGTAGATCAGTGACTCTCCCCTTATAAATGGTGAGGAGGCAACTACACTCTCGATTTCCGCCAATCTTGTCGATACGGTATCAATAGCGGCCCAGGCCTGGGGGTTTCTGGTGAAGACCAGTACATGGGTATTGAATTCGACTATCCTGTTCCTCAATTCGTCTTCAAATCCGTTCATGAGAGACAGGACTATTATCAGCGTCGTTACGCCTACCAGAGTCCCTCCGATCGCTATCACAGTCACTCGGGAGACGAAACCGCTCCGTTTCCTCGCGCGAAGATATCTCATGGCGATTACCAGCGAATAGTGCATCAGTCCTTATCCGCCTCCCGCCCATGCTCTGCCCTCATCTGGGGAAATAGTATTACATCCCTTATCGAGGATGAATCTGTCAGAAGCATCACCATCCGGTCGATCCCTACACCGAGTCCCCCTGTAGGCGGCATGCCATGCTCAAGTGCACGCAGGTAATCTTCGTCTATCGGATGCATATCGTCGGCCCCCTCTTTTCGCATCCTCACCTGATCTTCGAACCGGGCCCGCTGGTCTATAGGATCGTTAAGCTCGCTGAAGGCGTTGGCCACTTCGAATCCGGCTATATATGGCTCGAACCTTTCGACCAGGCCTTCGGTCGACCTGTGAGCTTTTGCGAGGGGAGAGATCTCAATCGGATGGTCTAGGATGAAGGTCGGCTGGATCAACCCCGGCTCGACCAGTTCAGAGAAAATTTCGTCGAGAAGTGCCCCCCTCCCCGTGATCCCATCGATATCTATATTGTGTTTCTTCGCGACTCTCTCTATTTCCGTTATGTCTGCGGCAGTCAGATCGACTCCGGTCTTGTCCTCAAGAGATCCGAAGAAAGTGAGTCTTTTCCACGGCGGAGCCAGATCGATGTCGTGTTCCCCGTATTTTATGCTGGTCGTTCCCAGCACCTTTTCACAGACCCGGGCATACATCTCCTCGAGGAATCCCATCATATCGTTATAGTCCCAGTAAGCGGCGTAGCATTCCAGCATTGTGAACTCCGGGTTGTGGGACCTGTCCATCCCCTCATTCCGAAAATCCTTACAGAACTCGAACACCCTTTCCATTCCACCGACCACCAGGCGCTTGAGATAGAGTTCGTCCGCGATCCGCAGATACAGGGTCATATCGAGTGAATTGTGATGGGTGACGAACGGCCTTGCCATCGCTCCGCCGTACAGGGGCTGCAGGACCGGTGTCTCGACCTCGAGAAAATTATGCTGTCTCAGATAGTCCCTCACTGTATCGATGATCAGCGTCCGGGTCCTGAATACTTCCATCACCTCGTCATTCACTATAAGATCGACGTATCTCCTTCTGTACCTCAGTTCCTTGTCCTGAAGACCATGATACTTTTCGGGAAGCGGAAGGATCGCCTTGCTGAGAAGTTCTATCTTCCGGATCTTGACTGTCAACTCCTCTGTCCTCGTCCTGAAGAGTACACCCCATATTCCAGCGATGTCTCCGATATCGATCATCTTGAAAAGAGCCCAGGTCTTCTCGTCGACATCCGCGTCCTTGATATAGAACTGAATACTTCCTGTGTCGTCCTTGATATTTCCAAACGATGTATGGCCATGGCCTCTTGCCGACATGATACGCCCGGCTATCGCTACCTCGACCTCGTCCGGAGCAAGAGTCTCCTCGCTCTTCCTGACCTCCTCGATACTATGTGTCCTCTGGAACCTGTAGGGATACGGGTTTATACCCATCTCCCTCAGTCTGGCAAGCTTTTCGATCCTGATATCACGCTCGCGTCCGCCATCTTTCGGATTCTCCCTGTTGGTCACTTTAATTCTTCCTTTCCTTCCACCTGAGGAAGCCCTCGATGAATTGATCGATCTCCCCATCCATCACCGCCTGGATATTACCCGTCTGAACACTGGTGCGGTGATCCTTTACCATTGTATATGGGTGAAATACATAGCTCCTGATCTGGTTTCCCCAGGAAATATCCTTCTTCTCTCCGGCTGCCTTCGCTCTCCGCTCATCTTCCTCTTCAAGAAGTTTCAGGTAGATCCTCGAGCGAAGCACCTTCATGGCCGACTCCCTGTTCCGGTGCTGACTCCGCTCGTTTTGACATTGAACCACGATACCCGTCGGAAAATGGGTAATACGGATCGCGGAATCCGTCTTGTTCACGTGCTGTCCGCCTGCTCCACTTGCCCGGTATGTGTCTATCCGGATCTCTTCCGGATTGATCTCTACCTCTATGTCTTCGGCCACCTCGGGATATATGAACACCGAGGCAAAAGAAGTATGCCTTCTGTGATTTGCATCGAATGGGGATATTCTCACAAGGCGGTGTATTCCGCCCTCAGATTTCAACCGGCCGTAGGCCATCTCCCCCTTCACTTCAATAGTGGCGTTCTTGATCCCGGCCTCATCGCCAGGTTGAAGGTCGAGTAGTTTGTGTTGATACCCGTTTTTGTCCAGATAGCGAGTATAGAGTCTCAGAAGCATTTCGGCCCAGTCCTGAGATTCCGTCCCACCGGCACCCGGATGGATATTCATCAGGGCGTCCCCCCTGTCATTCTCACCTGAGAGAAGGACCTGGAGTTCGAATTCATCGATCTTCTTTCCGATCTTTCCCAGTTCAGAGATGATCTCGACAAGGATCGAGTCATCTTCCTCATCATCGTTGAGGACAATAAGCTCACGGAGAGACACGAGGTCGTCTTTCAGCGTAGTACATGGATCGATTTGATTCTTGAGAGATTTTAATCTGGAAACGAGTTTCTCCGCCCTTTGCCGATCATTCCAGAAATCTGGAGCGGACATCTTCTCTTCGATCGCCACGCTCTCTGAAGTCATTTTTTCGAGGTCAAAGAAACTCCTTGAGGCTGAAAAGTCTTTCTTCCATCCCGCTGACAGATCCTTCTATTTCTTTCAATGTTATCTTCTCGTTCATCAGTGCCCCTCCATTACAGGCCCTGTTCTTTCAGGAAAAGGTCACGCACCTCTTCCGCCCTTGTTATCGCGGCCTTTTTTGAACCGGAAGCATCGATTCTTACATCAGCTGCGGCCCATCCGGTCCTGAGATAATCCTGTCTCTCGATCCTCGCAAGTGCATTCTCCCTCGATATCCCGTCTCTCTTCATCACCCTGTTCACCCTTATAGACCCTGGAGCATCGACGAGGATCACAAGATCTGCTTTGAATCTGAACTTATACTCAAAAAAGAGGACAGCATCAAGGACTATGTACTCTTCCGTCTTCCGTTTTTCACGTATTTTCCCGCTTACAAGACGCTTGACGAACGGCTTTACCAGGCTGTTAAGTTCTCCGATCCTGCCGTTGCCCGAAAACACAGCCTTACCCAGCTTTTTTCTCGACACCTTTCCTGAAGGTGTAAAGACACCACTCCCGAATACTTTTTTAAGCTTCGCCCTGAGAACGGGGTCCTCGTAGACCTCTCTCGCCAGGGGATCTGCCATCAAGAGACAGCCTCCGCGTCCGGCAAAGACCCTGGCCAGGGTCGTCTTTCCCGAACCGATCGGCCCGGTGACCACGATCACGGGACAACGCATCAATGAGCCTCCAGCCAGTTATCCCCGGTATTCATATCTACTTTCAGAGGTACATCCAGCTCCACGGCCGATTCCATCAATTCCCTGACAAGTTCTTTCATAGTGTCGATCTCACCGGGCACGACATCGAAGACAAGCTCATCGTGTACCTGAAGTATCATACTGCTTTCCAGCCCGCGCCTCATCATCTCGGCGTCGATGTTGATCATTGCTATCTTGATCATGTCCGCGGCTGTCCCCTGAATGGGCGTATTAACGGCATTGCGCTCAGCAAAACTGCGAAATCTGCCATTGCTGCTGTTGATGTCGGGTAACGGCCGCCTTCGCCCCAGCAGTGTCTCGGCGTACCCTTTTATTCTTGCAGTCTCTTTTGATTTTTCTATGAATTCGGCTATGCCTGGATACTGTTCGAAATACCCCTCGATAAAATCCTTCGCCTCTTCAAAGGGTATTCGCAGTTGTTGCGAAAGGGCCCTCGCCCCCTGCCCGTACATCAATCCGAAATTGATAGTCTTTGCTGCCGACCTCATCTCTCTTGTCACCTTGTCCTCATCGACCTCGAATATCTTTGATGCGGTGCGCGTGTGGATATCACACTCATCCCTGAAAGCCGTCACGAGTCCCGGGTCTTTTGACAGATGAGCCATGATCCTCAGTTCGACCTGGGAATAGTCCGCGTCGAGAAGTATCCTTCCCTCGCTTGGAATGAATGCGCCCCGGATCTGCCGACCTGGCTCGGTCCGTATCGGTATGTTCTGAAGATTGGGGTCGCTTGATGAAAGCCTTCCCGTGATCGTCACCGTCTGATTAAACGATGTATGTATCTTGCCGGTCCTTCTGTTTACAAGACGGGGCAATGTATCGACATACGTACTCGACATCTTCGACATCTGTCTGTAGTCCAGCATCAGAGCCGCGATCTCATGTTCGACCGCCAGTTCCGTCAGAACAGTCACATCGGTCGAAAAGCCTGTCTTCGTCTTTTTCCCCGGCGTTAATTCAAGCTTTTCGAAAAGTATTCTCTGTAATTGCTGGTTCGAGTTTATATTGAATTCCTCACCGGCAAGATCGTATATCCCTTCGGTCAATCTCACCAGTTCGGTCGAGATCTCGCCGGAAAGTCTTTCGAGCCTTTCCGTATCGAGGGCCATCCCCTCCTGCTCCATCCTCTTCAGAACAAAACTGAGGGGCATCTCAACATCCTCGAATAGATCCTCCAGCCCTTCTTCCTCGAGCAATGCCGAAAATATCTCCTTCAACCTGAAAGTGAAGTCGGCGTCCTCGCAGGCATACTCGCAAAGTCTTTCGATGGGGACCTTCCTGATATCTTTTATACGGTCTCGTTTCTCGAACAGATCTCTGTACGGTATCATCCTGTGCCTGAAGTGGTCCATGACCAGGTTATCAAGAGAATGAGATCTGCGCGAAGGGTCTATACAATATGAAGCGATCATCGTGTCCCAGTTCACACCCTCGACTGGAAGTTCATGAGACTCGAGCACGATGAGATCGTATTTAATATTCTGCCCTGTCTTTGTCAGAGATGGGTCGGCCAGGATCGGCCCCAGCTTTTCCCTTACCACATCCAGAGACAGACCTCGCTCCTCATTCTCATCATCCGCGAACAGTTCCTCTGTGGTCTGGGGCGACGATG
>JAHOYU010000185.1 GCA_019038625.1 Candidatus Latescibacterota bacterium
CCCTTAGGCTTGTTCCCGAAAATGTCGCCGCTTCGATCTCCCATATCGAAGAATTATGGGAAAAGAACTTTCCATCCACTCCGTTCAGGTACAGTTTTTTCGACGAGAATTTCGAGAATATATACATAGCCGAAATCCGTCTTGGTAGACTTTTCACTTTCTATACGACTCTGGCCATGATCATTTCTTCCATGGGTCTGCTTGCTATGGTCGCTTATTCCGCCGAGAGAAGGACTCGCGAAGTCGGAGTCAGGAAGGCTCTGGGTGCTTCGGCCGGTAACCTCTTCTACCTTCTTTCAAGCGGATATGTGAAGCTCGTCATTATTGCGACTCTCATTGCCTGGCCCATCGCCTGGTATGCAATGGCACGATGGAATGACAACTTTGCTTTCAGAGCTCCGTTTGCCTGGCAGTTCTACCTACTGGCTGGGGGGCTTGCTCTGCTCCTCTCCATACTGACATCGGTGATTTATACTGCCAGGGTATGCAGGCTCAACCCTGTGGATACGTTGAGACAGGAATAGGCTGTCCGGCGTTATAGAAATATGAGGATTCAGCAATAACAGGCTGCCCGGTGTAATCACTTGCGGATTGACCGGGCATTGATCTTTTGATAGTATTCTTCGGCATTATAATATTCTTGAGTTTTCAAAAAGAAAGGAGCAGGACGATGAAGAAACGTCCCGCAGTAAAATTAATCGGGGCTGCAATGCTGGCAGTCGCGACAATGGTATTTCTGGTGAGTGCGGCGACCGTGGTTGCTTCAGCGAGCACTCTGCCTCTCATGCGTTTTCCCGATATCCATGGCAACAAGATCGTATTCGTGTGTGGAGAAGATATCTGGACCGCGTCCACGGATGGTGGGATCGCAACGAGGCTCACTATTCATGACGGAGCGGAACGATATCCAAAGTTTTCGCCCGACGGTTCATTGATAGCTTTTACAGGAACGTACGACGGGAACAACGACGTCTACGTGATGGATGTCAATGGCGGCAATATCACCCGGGTGACCTGGCATCCCGGCACCGATGAGGTGATCGGCTGGCATCCGTCAAAGAACAAGATCATCTTCAGTTCAGGCCGTAACGCGGCCAACAGGTATTCACGACTCTACATGATAAGCCCTGACGGGACCGGCCTTGAAGAGCTGATCATGCACGAGGCCGCCCGTGGTTCGTTCTCTCCCGATGGCAAGAAGATCGCCTATAACAGGGTGGCAAGGGCACACAGGACATGGAAGCGTTACAAGGGTGGACTTGCACAGGATATCTATCTTTTCGACTTCGATAAGATGCAGGACAGAAAACTGACCGAATTTGATGGTACCGATCGTATCCCAATGTGGATCGGCGACAGGGTGTATTTCAGCAGCGATCGGGACAGGGTCCTGAATATTTACTCTATCGACCCGGCGACCGGCGCTTTCGACCAGATCACGGATCATAAGGAATACGATATCCGTCGCCCCAGCGAAGGCTCGGGAAAGATCGTCTACGAACTGGGCGGCGATATCTGGATGCTTGATGCTATTTCCGGCAAGACGGCAAAAGTAGATATCCAGGTCATGAGCGACGCCGAGGAGACCAGACCTTATTTCAAATCTGTCGGAACGGCCGTGACGGACATCGACTGCTCCCCGGCAGGAGAGAGGTTGCTCGTGTCGGCCAGAGGTGAGATCTTCAGTGTGCCTGAGGAACATGGCATCGTTAGAAATCTGTCGAATTCGTCGGGCTCGAGGGAGAAGGATCCTGTGTGGTCGCCGGACGGAAGTCGCGTAGCATATCTGTCCGACAAGTCAGGCGAATACGAGATCTATATTATCGCTCAGGATGGCAGTGAAGAAGCCGTCAAGCTGACCAGTCACAAGGACGGCTATCGCCACTCCCTCCTGTGGTCTCCCGACAGCAGGAAGATAGCCTACACGGACCAGACATTGACATGTTACTACGTCGATGTCGACTCGAAAAAGATCACGAAGGTCGACAGGGCCGAACACGAAAATGTTGACGTATCTCTTGATTTAAAACCAATTTACGATTTTGCCTGGTCGCCGGACAGCAGGTATATCACCTACTCGAAGTTGACTGAAGAGGGCATCTACCAGGTTTTCGTATATTCACTCGATACGGGAAAGAAACACTGCGTGAGCGATGGATTGTTCAACGATTTTCACCCAGTGTTTTCCAGATGCGGGAAGCATCTGCTTTTCGTTTCGAACAGGCGTTTCAGTCCGACCTTCTGCGATTTCGAATGGGAAATGGTTTACAAGGATGTGGCGGGTATCTACTCACTGACCCTGGAGAAGGGCGGGCAGTCGCTGCTGCCGTTCAGGAATGACGAAGTCGTGGTCAGTGGGAACGGCAAGGAAAAGGGTAAGAAAGAAAAAAGTAACGGCGACGGGCCTGGCTCGATCGATTTTGACGGGATCGCCGGACGTATAGAACATCTGCCTCTGCCTCCCGGCAACTACCGTTACCTGTCAGCGGGGGATGGATCGATATTCTACCTGCATAAGGACGATGGTGATTTCAACAGGTTCGAGTTCCGCGCAATGGGCAGGATGAACCTTTTCCGATTCTCACTGAAAGATCGTGAGGCAGAGAAGGTCATTGCTGGTATCGACGAGTACAGGCTTTCATCGGATGGCAAAAAGGTCGTATACAGGCAAGGTGTCAATGTCGGAATCATCGATGCTTCCGCTTCCGATTCGAAGGGTGACCATGTCGATTTATCCGGGTTGAGTTTTCTTCTCGATCCTGTGGCCGAATGGCGGCAGATATTCGATGAAGCCTGGAGGATGGAGCGCGATTTCTATTATGAGCCCAACATGCACGGTGCCGACTGGGATGCAATGAAGGTGAAGTATGGAGCCCTGATCGACAGAGCTACTTGCAGGCAGGACCTCGGTTTCATCGTCGGCGAACTGATCGGTGAGCTCAACACTTCGCACACCTATGTCTATGGTGGCGATATCAAGCGGAACGCCGATCGTTCCGGGACCGGCATGCTCGGTGTTGACTGGAAAGTGGAAAAAGGCTCGAAATACTACAGGTTCGGGAAGATCTTCAGGGTGCCTGACTGGACCCGGGAGATCATTCCTCCGCTGGCGAGGCCGGGTTCGGAAGTAGCCGATGGTGAATACCTGATAGCGGTCAATGGTGTAAAAGCCACTACGAATAAAAACATCTACAGCTATTTTCAGGGGTTGGCTGGCCAGCATATAAAACTTCTGGTCAATGACAAGCCATCGATTAAGGGAGCACGCGAGATAAATGTCGCGGCCGCTAACGGAGAGAGGACACTGAGGCACCTGGACTGGGTAGAGCACAACAGGAAACTCGCCGACGAGAAGTCGGGAGGGAAGATAGGTTATATACATCTACCCGACACATACCTTGGCTCGGCCAGGGAATTTCCTAAATACTTCTACGCTCAGACTCGCAAGAAGAGCCTCATCATCGACGGCCGTTTCAATGCAGGCGGCCTCGATCCGGCTATCTTCTATCAGCGGCTGAATAAAAAACATCATACATACTGGACCCGTCGTTACTCGGCTGACCAGGGTGACCCGCTTCTGGCTCCCGATGCTCATATGGTCTGTCTGACGAACCGGCAGGCCGGCTCGGGTGGAGATATGGTCCCGATGGAGTTCCAGATGATGAAGATGGGCCCCGTGATAGGGACAAGGACATGGGGAGGCCTCGTAGGGGTCTCTATGTTCCTGAGGCTTATCGATGGTGGAGGACTGACAGCTCCCGATTACAGGATCTACACCCGGGAAGGTAAGTGGGTCGTCGAGAACGAGGGTGTCACTCCGGATATCATAGTCGATCTCGATCCGGTCGAGATGTCGAAAGGGCATGATGCCCAGCTGGAGAAGGCGATCGAGGTTCTGATGGAGGAGATGAAGAAAGACCCCAAAACGTTCCCGAAACATGACCCGTTCAAGGTCGATAAATAGGGAACAGCCGGATCGAGGTCAGTGATGATCCGGACCTGATAAGAAACCGGGGGTGATGAATAGCCTCGGGTATAGAATATGAACTGCTCCGGTCCGTAAGGTCCGGGGCAGTTTCATTATGAGGAGATGTTACATATTCAGTCCGAGGAATTTTTCAGAGTCCGGTGGGAATATCGACGAATTGTACGTTGATCCCGAATTCGGATCCTATCATCTCTCCCAGCGCCTTCACGCCGAAGGTCTCGGTGCCGTAATGGCCACCGCAGATCAGATTGACCCCATATTCCCTGGCAGTGTGATAAGCCGAGTGTGCAGTCTCGCCGGTCAGCATCGTATCGCAACCTGCTTCGGCGGCGGCCTTTACCATCGATGCGGCTCCTCCCGAGATAATGCCTGCTTTGCGGACTGTATCTTTTCCGAATGCGAAGGTGCTGACACTTTCACCGGTCATTCTTCTGATCTTTGCGGAAAAGGCTTTGACTGTGAGAGGCGAAGGAAGTTTTCCGCAGAAGCCGATCAGGTATCCCTGGTATTCTCCGAACTTTTCCACCGGGTCGATTCCGAGCAGCTGCGCGATGCGTGAGTTATTTCCTGTGACTGGATGGCAGTCGAGTGGGAGGTGGGCGGCATAGAGGGAGATGCCGTGTTTCAGGAGCATCCCTATTCGTCGAGCCATTATCCCCGTGATCGGTGCAGGACCGCCCCAGATCAGGCCGTGATGTACAAGGAGCATATCGCTCCGGTTTCTCACCGCGGCAAGGATCGACTGTTCGCAAGCGTCGACGGCGAGTGTGATTTTCGATATAGTTTTCGAGCCTTCCACCTGGAGGCCGTTCAAAGACGAATCACGACTGTATGACTCGATATCGAGCCAATCGTCCAGATAGTCGGTCAGACGTCCAAGAGTCACAGTCTTCCTGTTTGTTTTCTGTACCATGGTTTTATGTCTTTCTGTTTGCAGTGTTTCTCTGTCAGGCTGAAGGTTTATCAGGGCCAGTTTTATCCGTTGACTAGTTGTTCTTTCTGGCGTCCTCGATACCAGCCTTCTCAAGTTCTTTAGCGTAGATTTCCTCGAGTTTTTTGAGGTCGGCCCTTCCTTCGCTTTTGTGTGCCCTTGCTCCCATATCGGTCGCAAGAATATATCTTTTTCCGTTCCGGTATTCGACTTTAATCTCGGTGAACGAGACTCGTTTGTTTCCCGTATCGACCACGATCGTCGAATCGGACCACTCATGGTAGGTTCCCTGATGGTTTTTTCTACCGTTGATGACAATGTCTATGCCGTCTATCTCTTCCGCGAGAGACATGCTCTGCAGCCACCCCTGGTGGCTGATGGCTATTATCAGGTCACAGCCCTCTTCCTTCAGCTTCGATACTGCTTCCAGCGCGGCAATATTAGGATTACTGACAGCGTAGTATTTCGGTACTATCGGATCCACTTCATATATGAAGTGGGGCAGTACTACGCTGAAGATCCCGACCCGGAGCCCACCTTTATTGCCAAAGAGAGTCGATTTGCCTCCCACGTTCTTTATGATGTACTTCCTGCCGAGAGTCTGTTTGCCGCGCTTGTCGTAGATGTTCGAAGAGATGAGGGGGATGTCGTATTTTTCAGCAGTCTCAAGAAGCTTCTTGCGGCCAAATCGTATTTCGTTGTCAGCTACATTGACAGCGGCGTAATCCATTTTTTTCATTGCTTCGAAGAAGTATCTGTAGTCCAGTTTGTCAGTTTTGACCTTCATGGATCTGCAGAAATTTCCTGTGTCAAGTAGCAGGACAGAACCCTTCTCACGCTGGTTGTCGATGTAGGAAGCCCACCTGGCCATCCCGGTGTATTTGTCCTTCTTTCACCCACATGGTTCGCGGTAGCAATTAAGCTCGTTGGTGACAAATATCCTCAGGCTTGTTCCGTCGGGCACTGGCTCCCTGGGTTCGCTGGAGGCAATATAGTACTTCAGCGGGATATATAGCGCGAGCAGTATGAGAAAAGCCGTTATCGAAATGCGCAGAAAAACGGATGCCTGCTTTTTCTGTCTTTTTTTAGTTCGATTTGTCGCCATTGTATTTCTTCAACCAGTTGTAAAGTGTCGGTTTTGATACGCCCAGTAGCCTGGCCGCTTTCTGTTTGTCCCCGGTCATCTCCACCACTTTTTTTACGATCGATTTCTCAACCTTGGGGAGCACCGGGTCGGCAACCGAATATTCGACATTCTCCAGGAGCGATTCGACTACATCTTCCAGGGTCGTCAGTGCCTGAGCGTGTACGGTTTCCGTATGTGTGAGGATGCTCTCGGGAAGCTCCTCGGGAAGGATCGTCTCCTTCTTCGATATTATTATTAAACGTTTAATCGTGTTTTCGAGTTCCCTTACATTGCCGGGCCACTCGTACTCGTTGATATAGGTCATTGACTCCGGTGAGAGTTTCTTGGTTGGAATATTGTATACCCTGCAGAATGTAGTCAAGAAGTGATTGCAGAGCAGGCTGATATCCTCGCGCCTCTCCCTCAGAGCAGGGATCCTGATAGGGAATACGTTGATCCTGTAAAAAAGGTCTTCGCGGAATGCGCCCTCTCTTACGAGTTGCTGGAGGTTCCTGTTGGTGGCAGTGATGATCCTTGCGTCTGTCTTGATCTCACGGGTGCCGCCCACGCGGAAGAATTTCCTTTCCTCGAGTACCCTGAGGAGTTTTGCCTGCAGGCTGACCGGCATCTCCCCGATCTCATTCAGGTAGATCGTTCCGCCAGCCGCCTTTTCGAAATGTCCAACGTTCTGTCTCATCGCTCCGGTGAAGGATCCTTTTTCATGGCCGAAGAGCTCGCTTTCGAGCAGGTTTACGGGGAAGGCCGCGCAGTTCAGGTGATGGAACGGTTTGTCGTTCCTTGGCCCCGTATCGTGGATAGCCTTCGCGATCAGGTCCTTGCCTGAGCCGTTGGGCCCGGTAAGAAGGACCGTCGTGTCCATATCGCGGATATTTTCGATCAGTTCGTACACTTGCCTCATAGCCGGCGATTTTCCGATGATGTCCCGAAAGGTGATCCGTTCTTTCTTCGTTGTCACGATATTGGGAGTGGACATCCTGGTCCGTTCGGCCTCGTTGAGTTTTTCGAATAGAAAGAGTCTTTCCAGGCCAAGAGTCACCTGCTGGCTGAAGGCGACAAGAAAACTGTGATCCCCGTCAGAAGCCTCTACGGAGCGTCGCGAAGAATCGAGGTAGAGGAAGCCTGTGACGTCGTCGCTTATCCAGAGCGGAGTGCAGATGATACCAGGATGGGCCGCCTGGAAATCGTCGCTGATCTTTCCTTCCGGGATCTGTGAACGGGATATATCGAGAGGATAGCCGAGTTGCCGGGTCAGAGTAAGGATGGCGATCACGTTCTTGTCCGTCAAAATGCCTTCCGACTCGAATTCGCCTTTTACCGCGAGTAGCCTGTATGTATCCTGGTTGCCTGTCTGCAGGATGAGCGCCGCCCTTTCCATGTTCATCATCCGGCGAGCCGTCTCTGTGACTGTCTCATAGAGCTTGTCGGAGTCGGGTATCGTACGGATGAAGGAGACGACTCGGCACAGAGCGCGGAATCGCATCGAATCGGAGTCGATCCTGCCGGACATCCGGGATATCCGCTGGTCCAGATGTTTTTGCAGGTTTTTGACATGGGCAGGTATGTTGTCGCTCTCGCTGATAAGGGAGATAGCTCTCAGCAGATATTCACGTGCAAGGTGTTCGTTCCCCTCGTCGAGGTAGAGTTCACCGATCTCGGCTGTTACCGAGGCCGCTGTCCGTTTTCTTCCGAGAAGCGAGAGTTCGAAACTCGTTCCTTCGAGTTTCATCCTGCCGCTCTCCCTTTTGCCCTCGGCAAGCAGGATCCTGCCCTCCAGAAGGTCGAGGAGTATCGTCTCAAGACGTGAGCCGATCTTCGCGTTAAGGGCTCTTGCCTGGCTGAGTAACCCCTTCGTCTCGGTGAGTTTTCCCTCGAAGAGACCCAATTCGCCCAGTCTGCGGAATACGATCGCCTTTTCCCTCATGGATTTGGTCTTGTGACATATGTGGAGATCCTTGAAATAACACTCACGGGCGGATTCCAGGTCCTGTCTGAGGAAACAGATCTCGCCGAGTGTACCCCATATCTCCGCCAGCAGCTGCTGGTTGCCGAGATCTTCGGCGAGTTTGCGGGCCATCGAGCAGTTTTTTTCAGCCTTTTCAATCTCCTCGAGGTCCATGTATGCCAGGGCAAGGTTGAGATGCGCCGCCGCAAGTCCCGGGATGTCGTTTATCCGCTGCTTGATCTTCATCGACTTCAGGAAGCTGTCGAGCGCGTCTTTCATCCGTCCCATCGACCTTAATACGAGGCCGAAGTTGTTGTTCGTAGCACCGATCCCTCGTTCATCGCCTAGTTCCTCGCGTATGGCGAGGCATTTTTTATGACAGTAAAGGGCCTCGTCATACTTGCTGCGGTTCCAGTTGATCGCTCCCATGAGACTGAACGACTGGGCCAGTTCCTGCTGGTCCTGTTTCTTGTCTATTATCTTCTGAACGAGAAGGCAGTTTTCCCATGATTCGTCGAGTTTGCCTATCCGGTAGTAGATCCACGCGAGGTCATTGTAGAGACGCGCTCTTTCGCTTGAGAGGATATGTTCCCCGTGTTTTTCCAATGTCTTTTTAAGCAGGCCTTCAGCTTTCTTGAAATTTCCCCTCTTTTCGAGGATTTCGCATTCGCGTCTGATCGCTTCGGTCGCTATGCCTCTGAGTGTCTGCCACTCGTTCTTTCGGTTCATTTCCTCCCGGCATTTTCTGAACAAAGCCTCTGCCTTGTCGATGTTGCCGATCAGGGAGAAATAATCGCCGAGTTCGAGATAGAGTTTGAAACGCATTTCGGGTGGAAGGTGGGTCTCGAGCTTCATGTCGATGAAGTTTTCGTTGAAGCAGCTGATGGCGTTTATTTTTTTCCGGCCAAGCAGCAGATGAAAGATCTCCATTCCCTTGAATGCGGCGTCCTCATCCAGTCCTCCGTATGTAAGGTGGAAGTAGATATACGCGAGAGGTGTCCCGGTGTTCTCCTTCAGGATGCGTGCGATAGATCTATGAAGATCCTTTCTGCGCGCCGCCGGGATGGATGAGCGGATCCTCGCAGCCAGACTGCGGCTGTTGATCCCAAAGACCAGGCACAGTTTGTTTCCCGAGATCAGGGAGTTTTCGGCTCTGGCCACGACGAACCCCATCGAGACGAGATTCTGCAGTATCTTGTAGAAATCTTTTTCCTCGGTCGAATAGATCGACTGGAGTATCTGCAGGGGTACATCGAATCTGAAAGTAGCGATAAAATCAAGGACCGATTTTTCTTCGACCGACATCGAATTAAAGATCGAATGGAAGCTCTGTATGGTCTTGTCTGTCTTTTTCGTATCAGCTGCGGGAGAGGCTGTGGTTTCGTCGACCTGTTCAAGCTGACGCCCGGGTAGCGATTGGATCCTGGCCCTGATCATTGTTTCGGAGGGTGTCTTTACTTCGCTCAGCGATTTGAGAAACGTCTCTCTTTCTGCCGGAGGCAGGAGAGCGGCGACCGTTTTTCTGCTAACCTTCATGTCAGGCACAGGCAGTTCGATCTCGTCGACCTTGAATCTGCTGATTTTTCCCTCGGAGGAGAGAGCTTCGATGAATTTTTCCTGTGAATCACCATCCGTTACGATCACGGCCAGCGAGCAGCGTTCCATCTCCCTTGAAAGCCGGTCGACAACGCATCCGTTAAGAAGATCGTCCCTGGAATGATCGTCGATAAGTACGAAGTCGGTCTTCACGCTGTCCTGCTGCGAGTCGTAATCGGTGAAAACAGCCTGGTCGCTGAGGATATCATAGCCTTCGAGCCCCCAGTCGGTCCGGAGCCGAAAAGAAGCTTCGCGAAGAAATGATGTCTTTCCTGTGCCAGATACTCCCCGGATGATAATGAGGTGTTTTTCGCCATCTCTTATTTTCAGAGCCTTCTGTCGCAGTTTTCTGATCGTCCCAGGGCTGATTTCCGCAGGCCTGTTTTGAAAAGTGAGATATGGGATCCTTTTGGCGTATTTGCCCAGGAAATCATTCATCCTCTCCATCAGCTTGTAGTATTCATCTGGTGAGGTCGATCTGCCCAGACCTTCCAGGCCTGCCGCGATCTCGCGACAGTCCCTGGAACTCTCGGGGTCGATATGTTCGCAGAAAAGGCTGAATATGTTGCCCAGCCCGTGAAGATCTCTGAACAGTGGACAGATATCCCGGTCCAAGCCGACCCTGTATTCATGCCTGATCATTTCGCACGGGAGAAGGTAGGCGACCGGAAGGATCATCGGTGAACCATTGACCAGCACCAGGCTTCCGGGTGTCAGATTGTTGAAAAACAGGCCTGAAGCCATAACATCCAGTATCGTCCCGGAAAGTTCCCGCAGGACTTCGACCGTTCGACTGGAGCCCAGCGTTGTGAGAGCTTCAGGGATGAAAGCGGGTTTGAAATGAGGAAGGAGGAAGGTGATCCCGTTTCCAGATTCCTGGAGTGAGAGTGCGGGATGAGCCATCCCCGTCTTATCTGAGAAAAGATGGTCCCGCATCCTCAGGTCGTTTTCGCAAAGTGTGCTCTTTGAAGCAGGGTGGAGGGAAAACAGGAGATAGTTGCGGTCGCTGAGCGAATCGGTGACCTCGTATCCGCTCCATGGATAAAAATCGCCCAGGCTGACATTTCGTATATAACGTGGATTGAATCCCTTAGTCTGATTTTTATCTACCATCTCGATACCTGCCCGTAAGATTATTAGACCAGTAAAAATACTTTACCGCATACGACTCAAAAGTACAAGCTCAAGATGGGGGATAAGGGAAAATTCCTGTGTTTCAGGAAAAGAAGGGAATAGTACCGAAGGAATAAGATCAGGGTATATAGAGCATCCTGCCACAGTTTTCGCAAGTAAGAAGTTCGTGGCTGTAAGCGGAGGAGAAGAACGATGTCGGCAGTTTGACGAAACATCCGAGACATTGGTTGTCGCTCACCGGGAGGATGGCGACTTTGTAATGGGCGGCCAGTTTTTCATATCTGTTAAGCAGGGCAGTCGGTATCTTCGAGGCCAGCTTCATTCTTGCTTTTTTGATTTCTTCCAGCCCCTCGAGTTTGAACCCCATGTTTTTCAGTTCATCGGTGGTACCCTTGTTCTTCATGTCTTTGATCATGATGTCAAGGTCCTGAAGGCCTACCAGAAGTCGAAATTCTTCTCTCATTATTCATCACCGTCCAGTACAGCAACAAGTGAAGCATAATCTTTTACCGCCAGGAGTTTTTCGAGCTTCTGTGGTTTCTGGATAATGCCGATCAATTCGCTGAGGAGTGCCAGATAGGTGTCCGCGCCTTTGTCTGACGGTGCAAGGATGAGAAAGAATATCTTCGTGTTTTCACCATCCTGTGCTTCAAAATCGACTCCGCCCGATGATCTGGCGAAGAGAACAGTCAGTTTCTTGATAGCCAGCGACCTGCCGTGAGGAAAGGCCACACCCATCCCAAGTCCCGTGCTTCCAAGGCTTTCACGGTTTTTGAGCATCTCCATAATAAAATGTTCGTCTGATATCCTGCCTGTGGTGGCGAGATGTCGAACCATCTCCTGCATGACAGAAGATTTTTTCCTGGAACGAAGACTGAAAATGCAAAGATCCTCTTCGAAAAACGAAGCGAGTTTTCTCGATTCCATACGACCCTTTACTCACAGTGTAAGGTTCACACGAAAGACTATTACTGTATAACAATTTAAACTTTTGCTTACAATACTTTTTTGATATTATCAGTTGATAAAACGTAATTATTTTTTAGCATGTCCCAGTGTAGTCGTCCGAGAATCGGGAGGACACACTGAATATCTTCTAACCGGGAGCCCCAGATGACATCTCTCCAGACTTCGGGTGGGTTCATTATCAGGATAATGGGCGCCGAATATTTCGTCGTCGACGGCGATATAGAGGTCCGTTGCTCGGTGAGGGGCAATTTCCGTATCGGGAAGAGCTCCGAAGAGGGTATGCCCGTCGTTGGTGATAACGTTACCTACAGGGTCGAAAAACATGTCGATTCGCGCGGACCCTCCGGCATGATCATCTCTATCGAACCTAGAAAATCGATTTTCGCCAGAGCTTACGCCTGGGAAAAAAAGGGATACAAGGTCCTTGGTGCCAATCTTGACAGAGTCTTTCTTGTACATTCCCTGAAACAGCCAAAGTTTACACCGAGGCTTCTCGACAGGATGCTTGTCGCGTCAGAATGTGACCGTATCGAACCTGTCATATGTATCAACAAGGTCGACCTGGCGTGCGGCGATATGGAGGTAGAGGACGTTATTTCTTCATACAGGGATCTTGGATATGAGACCGTTCCTTGCAGCGCGAGTCGTGGGGATGGAGTCGACAGGCTGAGAAGCCTGATGTCGGGGGTAAGGTCGATAATGGCCGGTCCGTCCGGAGCTGGAAAGACTTCGCTTCTGAAGGCGATCCAGCCCGGGCTGGATATAAGGATATCGGATGTCAGCCGGAAGACGGGCAAGGGAAGACATACGACGACACATTTCGAGTTTCATCCGCTCCAGGGCGGAGGATACATCGGGGATACTCCAGGAATAAGGGAATTCGGTATATGGGGATTGTCAAAACAGGGGTTGGGAGGGTGTTTCAGGGATTTCGAACCGTTCATCGGTACATGTCGCTTCGCTGTCTGCACGCACAGCCACGAACCTGAATGCGCTGTGAAAGATGCCGTTGATCAGGGGAAGATAACGAAAGAACGTTATGAGAGTTATCTGAAGATACTTACCGAGCTTCCCGACAGGTTGGGTTGAGGGTTCGAAAAGGGGTAAAAAGGTAGAGCGGCTCGTGTGAACCGCTCCATAGGTAAGGAGAGATTGAAGGCGGTGGGATAGTTGATCCGCTCTCTACCCTTATTACGTAAATGCCGGGATTTGGTTCCAGAAAAAGTTTTTTTTCAGGAATAAAACTGACGAATTTTATCCGGCATGCCGGGGGCCACTTCGAAACGGAGAGAAAGATTGCTCAAAAAAATCGAAAAACGGGGTAAACTTTTTGTTGCCCGTCGGGCTTCATCTCTGTTCCATACGAGGAAGATGACCCCGGATGAGCTGGCGGAGGAGAGTATAGAGAATATCCTCGTGATCAGGCAGCATAACCAGATGGGTGATATGCTCTGTGCCGTTCCAGCGCTCCGTGGTATCCGGGATCGTTTCCCCGGGGCCAGGATCTCTCTGGTCGCCGCGCCGATCAACGCTCTCGTGATGAAAGGAAATCCGTACATCGACGAGATACTGACGTATTCCAAGGAGGGCCAGAAGAAAGATCCGCTCACCCTGCCGCGGTTTATCCGTTCTTTGAGGAGACGGAAATATGATCTGGCAATCGTCATGAGCACTGTATCTTTTTCGATAACGAGCATGTTGCTGGCAACATTGAGTGGTGCTCGCATAAGAGTCGGTTCGACGAGCAGGCCGTTCGGCCACGATCTGACTTCTTACTACTACAATCTAGAGTTGCCGTTGCCGTCAAAGGATGAACTGGAAATCATGCACGAAGCACGACACAATCTTTTTCCCCTGGAAGAAATCGGAGTCAGGGAGGATGACCTTAGATCGCTGATCGTACCGACAACCCACGACGAGAAGGATTGTCGGAATTTGAAGGATGTGATCGATCCAGAGAGAAAGGGCTATATGGTCATTCATCCGGGGGCGGGGAAGAAGCAGAATATATGGCCTCCCGCCAGGTTTGCCGAAGTCGCCGCTGTGCTGACCGAAAAGTACGGGTTTCCCGTTGTCGCGGTACGGGGTCCCGTGGATGATGACGCTTTCTCCACTTTCCTCGATGAGAGCAGCCATGTACCGATTGTCCTCTCCTGTCCAACGACCGGCCTCCTGGCCGCCATGATGAGAGATGCCGCAGTCTCTCTTTGTAACGATACGGGTGTGATGCATATCGCCGGGGCAGTAGGAGCGGGATGTGTGGTTGTCTTTGGTCCTACCGAGCCTGCCAGATGGAAGCCTGTGAATGAAGAGGTAATAGCCGTGAAAGCGGATGACGGCAAGGTCTCTTCGGTCAAGGTGGCGGAAGTGCTGGTTGCCGCAGAATCCCTGATAGGCTGATAATCCTGCAATGCTACAGGTGGATCACAGGGGAGAGAGGCTGATCTTCAGGTTGACGGTCTCGTCAGATGGTATGAAGACTTCGGTAGTCCAGTCTCTGAATCCCGCTTTTTTCATTTCGACCATGTGTTTCCCCGAGGTCAGGCTGATGGTTTTTGAAAGCGGTGTGATCCCTATGAATCTGCCGTTGACGAAGATCCTTGCACCGGGGTCGGTCTGGAAGCTGAGATAGCCGATCTTCTGCCTCAAGAGGATTCTTCTCTTTGACAGTTCGCCGACAGTGATATTTATGGTCTCGGAATATTCAGAAAAATCCTTCTGTCTGCATGTGATCCTGTGATGCCCGGGTTTTATCTGTACGGGGCCATATCTGTTTCCGGAGACCCTGAACACACCATCGA
>JAHOYU010000186.1 GCA_019038625.1 Candidatus Latescibacterota bacterium
TTGGAAGACCGTGCGCATTGACGAGGGCCTAGCATTCTGCTTGAGAAAAAGGGTTCATCCGGTTAATGCGTATTTGGAGTTGTGCAAGTTGAAGATTCTGAGTTTGAGATATTCGTCGTCCCGATAGCCGTAGGCGTTGCGTTGGAGGGTTCCGATCTTACAGTTGATTGCCTCCAGCTTTCCGGTGCTGATACGGTGTTTGTGCCAGTTCAAGATAAATGGCTTCCATATCGATAGCATCCTGGCGGCGTCTTTGAGTATTCTGATTCCGCTGGAGGATGCTTCTTGAATCCAGGCCTTCAATTCCGTCGCAGTTCGGTCTCGATCGGTGCATTGAAACAGCAGCCGAAGGCGTTCTTTCATATAATAGGCCATCGCAAGCGGCTGGTTCAACTCCAACGCCGTCTGCAAACGAGCCCGTTCGTCTTTCTTGGGGTCACTATGTGCCTTGAGGTTCTCAGGCGCCTTCAAGAGCAGCCACCGACTACCCTTTAGCACGGCCTTGTGCATATCGGTGGCCTGGCGATATAACTGCCGTCGCAGCAGCGACAACTTGTCGTTAAACCACTTGACCAGATGAAAGTGATCCAACACCAAATCGGCCTTGGGAAGATGCTCCAATACAGTGGCCATATACCCACTTGCCATGTCGGTTGCCACAGCTTGAATCTTTGCCTTGGACCGCTTCAAACGTATCCAGAAGCCCTTGAGAGCGGCTTTTCCTTTCCCCTTACCAATATGAATTACCCGTCCGGTTTCAAGATCGAGAACAATGGTAATGTACTTGCGTTTCTTGCCGAGATAGATCTCATCGATAGCAATGTGGCGGACGTTTTTGAGGTTAAATGATTTGTATTTCCGATGTAGATGTCTCTTATGAATCTCTTTGACAGTATCCCAACCCAGGCCTGTCACTTCCGCCACATCACCGATTGTCATAACTCGGCAAAGATCAATTACAAAGCGTTCCAGCGATCTTGTGTAATGCTTTTTCGGCTCGGCAAATGCAAGGTGCGGTTGCCTGATTGATCCGCAATTCTTGCAGCAAAGCCGCGGGATACGCACAACCAGTTCGACCTTGCGGCCACCGACAGGAGGCATCTTGAAGATCCTCGATTTCTGGCCGAGCCGGATTACTCGACGAGATCGGCAGTTCGCACACTTTAAGTTACTGGGCTGGATGCAACCGTGAAGGACAGTTTTTCCGCCAAAAAATCGGCTTTGTGATATTGCACTCCAGCAACTCCAAACGTATGATACAATATACTGGTGGACATGACTTTACCTTTCGGATTTTTCCATAAAGCGTAAGGCCATGTCCTTTTTCATGCAACTCCACATACCCATTAACCGGAAGAGCCCAATTTTCGATCAAAATTGACTCTCAGAGCATCCTTTTTGCTTTCACCCATTGGGTTCTCCAGATCAGAACTCAAAAACTATCATAAACAGCATCCATAAGCCCTATTCTAATAAATTTTATTTCTTTTGCACGACTTCATATGGGAAATCCGGGTCTACATGTACCTATGCCCGATCCACCTCCTGCGTTGTTGATAAG
>JAHOYU010000187.1 GCA_019038625.1 Candidatus Latescibacterota bacterium
TCGTGGGAGTAATACTGTTGCGTGAGGTTCTCGTCACTATGTACCGTATAGTAGTGAGGAGAAAGGCTGGGGTTTTTGTTCCGGCAAGCTGGTTGGGTAAGGTCAAAACGACAGTGCAATGCCTGGTCGGTGACGGAATGTTGTTCTATCTTTTCATATATCCCGCGAGAATTCCGGAGAAATACTGGGTGGTCTTCGCTCTTATGCTGGTTACCGTGACTATAACGGTGGATTCAGGCCTGTGCTATGTACTGCCGAAATGCAGAGATGGAAAGAAGCGCTCAGTCATCGAGAGAATCCTCCAATGGCTGCCTGGAAAAAGGGCAAGGGAGGTCTAAATGGATCTGTATGAAGTGATCAGGATGAGGACAAGCGTCAGAGCTTATAAACCGGACGCTGTAGAGAAAGAAAAACTGGAAAAGGTGCTTGATGCAGCTCGGCTGGCGCCATCCGGGAAAAATGGTCAGCCCTGGACGTTCATTGTTATTACTGAAGAAGAGACGCGAAAGAAACTTGTTCCCGCCTGCAAGAAACAGGCTTTCATCGGGGAAGCTCCGGTTGTCATAGCCGTATGCGGAAAAGAAGAAGAAGCTTACGGCAAGATGGGTGGGTACTGGAACAGTCTACCTGTAGATATAGGGATAGCAGTAGAACACCTGATGCTGGCAGCCGAGGCTGAAGGGCTCGGTACCTGCTGGATTGGTGCTTTTATGGAAGAGGAAGTTCGGGAGATCCTCGGGGTTCCAGCTGATATCAAGATAGTAGCTCTTACTCCATTAGGCTATCCAGCAGGAGAACGCCGTTTCAGACCAAGAAAAAAGCTGGAAGAGATAATAATGTCTGAAAGGTGGGAAGAGAGATGATTTCTTCCGTGACACGGAGAATTTTCATCCTCCTGCTTTTAGGGATCTTTTTCTCGTCTCAACAGGTATCGTCGGGAAATATCTTTGTCGAAGAGCGGAATGTCGACCTGAAAGAAAGTGTCATCGGAGAGGTGGAATTTTCTGAAGGACCTGAATTGAATTACCTCATACCTGTCGGCACGGACTCGATCCAGGTGATGGAGATCGAGATCCCTCAGGAAAAAGATACAGGCATGGTGAAGGAGATAGCTATGGTAGCTATAGTCGCCACCTTCGCCTTTTATATCATATATTCAATGTTCTATTCCAGTGAGGACGAGGAGGTAGATGACGGGGGAGGAGGAAAGGAACTTCCAACCTCAATAGTAGCAGGAACGATCAGTCTTTGATGACGAATTCTCTTTCCCTTCTTATGGTACCTCCGCTGACAATGTCTTCTATATCAAGAGTCAGGACATAACGTCCTGGTTCTATCGATCCAAGTTCGATCTGAAGAGCGTCGGTGACATGAGGTGAGTCTATACTCTGCTCCAGCGAGCTGGATATGAATGGGCTGACATCGTCTGAGCCACCTCTCGCGCTTCTTGCTATCCACCACAGAGTCTTTCTTATTCCGCTATAATCTTCAGCTGACTTTGAGACAGTCTTTATGGCGTATGTGAGCCTGTACCTGGATAAATTATCCTGGCCTCTGGAAAGGTTGTATATGTCGTATGAGAGACAAAGCCTGGTCCCGTGATCGTAGGCCGGTATAGGGTCCAGGAGGGATGTACAGCCAACCTCCGAAAGGGAAAGTGTAAACCTGATGTCGCTCGCTCCGGGTTTGTCCCACGAAAGGTCTCCGATCTCTATTTCTCTTTCACAAGTCGCCCGTCTGTAAGGTTTGCCGCCAGTTAGTTCGATCGCCATATCACATTTTCCGGAAGGCGGGATCATGCCAATGTTGAAGTTAAAAAGGCGATACGATTCCTCGCCGCGCTTAAAAGAGAGAAGGGTGTCAGGTCTGATCCGGTGTATCTCATAGATGATCCTGTTAAGATCGAAATCGAATATTGAGAGAACAAGAGTGAAATCGGTGCCTGGATCGTCGATAGCCGAATCAGGGATAGCAATCGAGAATTCCAGGTCCGTATTTCCGGATGCAAGCATCCTCCTGGCGGACGCGACATGAATTCCAGCCGGGATGAAGGCTACAGGATACTCATACGACTGCGGAACCGAATTTAATATGTTCTGCGTGGCTGTGGCAATTGAGATAAAAGCCGGGTCTATCGGGATATGATAGTTTCCGTTGAGGAATTCGTCCTGGAAATAGAGAGTGAATCCTGTACCCTCACCGCAGTATTCCCAGGCAACCATAGAGCCGTGCAGGCCACCGCCGAGGTTGTATAGAAACTTGTCGGGAAGGCCGTAGCTGATAAGGGCGAGTCCTCTCGCAGTCTCGGCGCCATCCAACCCCAGCCTGTCGTGAGTTAATAGTTCCCTGGCTAAAAAGACTCTTT
The DNA here is from genome assembly GCA_019038625.1 of Candidatus Latescibacterota bacterium. Taxonomy (NCBI): domain Bacteria; kingdom Pseudomonadati; phylum Candidatus Latescibacterota; species Candidatus Latescibacterota bacterium. The sequence continues at coordinate 2,366 of JAHOYU010000187.1, forward strand.
CATAATGCTCAAGGAGTCGTTCATTCAGTTCCGTAGCAGGTGTCGGATCGTTACGGAGCCAGAACCGTCCGCTCCATTTCCTTCCCTGTGTTTCCGGCCACTTGAGGTATTCTTCTCTCTGCTTGAAAGGCAGAAGAGGGGCAGTATCGAGATAATAAGAATTTTCCAGGTCGTCCATGAGTATCAATGCTGTATCATATTCCTTTGCCGCGTCTTCGAACAATCCCATCCTGAACAGTATCGTCCCCAGCAACAGGTGATGTTTTGGATTATCAGGATGAAGGGTCGAAGCTCTCGAAGCGTATTTTTTCGAAGTCTTGTACATCCTTCTCAAGCAGTGAAGCAGCCCGAGATTGTATAGAGTCTCTTCGTGAGTGTCGTCGATATTGTAGGCCTTTTTGAAATAACTTATCGCGTTTTCCTTGCGCTCAGTGAAACACATGTTGACGAGGTATCTGTCCTTTTCGATCCTGCCCAGCTGAAACCACGCGTGAAAAAACCCGGGATCAAGCTTGATGGCCTGTTTCATTGCGGCTTCCGCGTCTCCAATGAATCTCATAGCGTAAAGGGTGAGACCTCTTTCAACATGATTCAGTGGGTCATCAGGATCGAGCGCAATGGCCCGATCGATCTCTTCTATAGATATTGCTCGTGAATAAGGAGTCGCCATCAGTCTGTAGTAGATTGCCAGCTTGCGATGAAGAGAAGGGTCTTCGGGCCTGAATCGCAACGACTCCTTCACGTCATTAATACTGTTTTTAATATTGAGGGTATCCAGGCCGGATAAAGGGTTCAGGAAGTCCTTATCTACAGGTATGTCTCTATACGGAGTGCAGGCACAGAGCATGAGCAGAAAGATCATAAAAAGTGAAAAAACGGTCTTCATTCCGGGGTCCTGTCTAAAGAAGTGTCCTGAAACAAAAATAGAGCAACGAGATCCCGGGGTCAACATTTAAACCATAAGTACCATTCATTGCTCGAAGATCCCTGTCCGCAAATGATAACTGCTATAAGGGAACGATACTTGCATCAATTTCAATGGGTTGATTTGTCCAGGGAAGGAATAGAATGTCGGGCTCGGTCCTTAAAACTCTGCCAGTGCAATACAAGATCCTGAAAAAGTGTACTGATGAGATGGCGAAGCTTCTTCTGCAGGTAAGGCTTTTCCCGCCAGAACATCCATCTGTGAATCTGTTTCTGGACAAAGTATATTTGTCGATTACGGAAATGATGAGCAATAATAAGGGCATTTCACTGAGACTGGTCAGAAATTCGATGTGTCTGCTCAATTTCGAGTACGACCTTCACAGGAGCGAGGACAGGAATGTCCATGTACTCCTTAGTTCGTTGAAGAAACTTTCCATAGGGGAACTCGAGTTCAGGCCCGAACTCGAAAGGATAGAATTGCTGGCCTTTATGGAGATTGCGGCTTCCGCAGTTAAAGATGACAGGTCTTTCGACTACAACAGTGCCTGGGCGAAAATCCGAAACATCAAGATCAGGCATGGAGCACCCGATGTATGCAGACCCGAACCGGAAACTGAAATCAGGCACGAAAGGAAAATGATTTCCCTCGAACCGGAATCCCCGACGAATTTATCCGCGGAGAGTGTGATAGGACAGGAAGTGGGTAATGTCCTGGAAAAACTCGAAAAGATCCAGTCAGTGGAAGGTAGAGCGGCCAGAAAGATTATACTTGGGCTGGTCGAGAACGAAGTAGCCAATAATACTCTGATCCTGTTTCTGAAATCTCTGAGAGCTTATGATGACTACACGTTCGCGCATTCCGTGAACGTTTCTGTGATCTCCATGGCCCAGGCGCGACATATCGGGCTGGACGAGGTCGAAATCGGTAGAGTCGGGCTTGCAGCTATCATGCACGATATAGGGAAGATCTATGTTCCCAGGAGAATAATCAAAAAGACAGAGAAACTTACGCCCTCTGAATGGCAGATCATCAGGCGACACCCGGTCGATGGCGCACGACTCCTTAAAGAAGAGGGAGTAGAAGAGCATATCTGGCGTGTAGCTTATGAACATCATATGCGCTATGACCTGGGTGGATATCCGACCCCGGAAAGTAGCAGGAAAGTCTTGGAGGGAAGTCAGATAGTCAGGATCGCCGACACGTACGATGCTCTGACGACAAAGAGAGCCTATAGACGACAGATAAGCCCCTATGAAGCAATAAAACTGATGTCCCGTACCAGAGGGGCGGAATTCCATCCTGGATATTTCGATATGTTTCTTCACATGATGGGGAATATTCCAATCGGAAGTACACTTGAACTGGAGAGCGGCGAAAAAGTACTCGTCATAGATATAAATACGGACAAAGGTGCGTTGCCGATCGTCAGAGTCCTGATGGACGCGGATGGACGGCATGTCAGTGAAAAGATAATACTCGATCTGAACGATAACCGATCCCGTGCGGGGGGGATCGGAAAATACAGAATTAAAAGTGTTGAAAACAATCCTGTGAGAGATGTCGAGGTAGGAAAATATTTTGTACCGAAGGTATAAAAAAGCCCAGGACGATCATCCTCACGTGAGACGATCACCCCGGGCACGAAGCTCTTCCGATCTACAACGTTTCCGGATTGCCCAGTTGCTTCATCTTTCCATAGACAGACCATGTATAGTTGACCTTGTCCGTAGTGGAATGAATGATGAACTCCACAGGCCTGCCTGATTTGAGAGGCAGGTTGGAGGTCCTGGCCAGAAAATCTTCGCCGTCAGTGATGGCACACCAGCCGCGGGGAGCGTAAATGTTGATAATAGACGCTTCCGGATCGATGATTCTCAGCCCGTATATGTCGGAACTGGCAGATGTTACCTTAAGCTTGATAAGGTATCTACCGTCTTCCATCGGGGTGACGCTCTTCTTGATCGAAGCAGCAGCCCCGAAAGCCGACTGGCTGATGAACACCAGGATAGCTATGGCGGTCAGCACGAGGAGAGCCCTGGTTCTCAGCGCGGTCATATTCTTTACTCCCAGTGAATTACAAGTAACACTTAATTTATTGATTGAGGTGTGTGACTCAATCTTCTGCCCTGTACATCCTTATTATAGCATATTTCAATGATCTGTGTCGAGGGGGGAAAAGATTTCTCTCTCCGGTGGAGAAATAATCCCCATCATGGGGGTGAGCAGGTATTCCCGAAATTGGCAACTTGATTATCTACAACATGATAGCGAGAACAAGATTCCCGGTATGGTGGTTGCAGCGAGGAAGGAGTATGAGACGGTTAATTATTATTGCAGTGATTATTATTTTATTTCCCTTTGTGAACACTCACGCCCTGTCTTTTCCCGAGGGTGGACTGGAGACACATATTGGAGGGAATACCGGTATTTATGCTCCATGGCACCATAAAACCATTGCTTACGGATATGGATTGAGCCTTGTTATGAGGCCTTCGTATGCGAAGTATATGTATGATGAACTGGAAAGATTCAATCTTGGACTGGCGATATTGTCCACCACTCAATATGTATCGGAAGGATTCGCTTTCAGAGATGTGGCGTTGTCCCTGAGATATTATTTCAATAGAGGAGAATTCGGACCGGGATGGGAGAGTGGTTTCGTCGGTGCTGGTATCGGAATCGCAACCGTCAGCTGGTCAGGAGAAGGCTCCTCCGGATCGTTGAAAGACAAGGATTATGTTTTTGAGGCGGGATACGAGTTCGACCTCAACAACAGCTTCTCTCTTCCTCTCGTCGTGATGTTTCATATAAATCTGCGTGTGATCGATATAGAACCAGTGAGCTACACCGGTATGGGAGCCAGCATAGGTATCTGTTACGGTGTGGGAGAATGACCTGGGACCTGTGATGGCACGTAACTTTCATTCAGATATGATCCAGTAGTGCTATTGATAAGGAATTTTCGGCAAATTCTGTAACTGTTGCTGAACAAAGAGGATAAAGATGACTCAAAGAGTCCTGATCGTAGATGATGAAATGCATCTTGCGAAAATCCTGCAGTTTACGCTTAATCACGCTGGATATGAAGCAAGCATTGCTTATGACGGGAAAGAGGCGCTGGAGACGATCGAGAGAGAATCGTTCGACCTCGTAATCCTTGATCTGATGCTTCCCCTGATAGATGGGTACAAAGTATGTAACAGGATCAAGAGTGACGAGAATCTAAAACATATGCCGGTCATCATCCTGTCCGCGAGGGATTTCGAGAGAGAAGTCCTGGAAGAGCCTCTGGATGCCGACATCCTTCTGCAGAAACCGTTCAATATAGAAGTCCTGCTGGACCACATCTCATCTTTGCTACAAATGGTATGACCATTAATTATTTCGTTCAGACAGGCTGCATGAATACCGGGTCGTCGTTATTACTGGATTCATCATAGCCAGAGGATACTCCTGATGTCCTGATCCCTGTTTTTGCTTTTTTTTCCACAATGAGTTCCCTGACAATATCCAGGTGAGACGCATCGGGACCCGTGTCTGATGCTTCATCGATAATCTTCTGCAACCTCATGACCTCGGAGGTTTCCATCTCCTTTAATCGGTCTATGAAGGCGCGGTAAGATGAATCGAGTGATTCAAAGGGGCCAGGATCGATTTCTTCGATATCGGAAATTCGTCCATTGTCGGTCAAAGTCTGCATATTGCCGATGATAATGCCGATTGCATCGAACATCCTCTTTGTGACCAACTTGCTGAGGAGATAGAAGGAGGCTATGATGATGACAACGAACCCGACAGTATTCATCATCAGAATACTTGTCATCTTTCTCGCGATTGCTCCAAGTTCCGGAAACTGCTGCGAAAGTGCCGATCCTCCAGAGATCAGTCCGAAGTAAAAGGACATCCCGAAGGCTATAGCTACGGTGATTGTGCTGAAAAGAACCAGCATCATGATACGAAACTTTACTTTTCTGGCGAGCTCACCGCTGATTATGGTGGGCGTCTTCCGGTAGTAATTGTCACTCATCTCTTGTACCCCCTTGGGGTTAGATCGCCGAAACATTGTTAATCAAAGCGTTGGCATAGGTAATATCCAGAGTATTATTATCAATTATTATGCCAGAGATATGGTCAGGGTTCAGGGAGTGGGGGAAAAGAACTCGATGGCGTCCAAGAAAGATCGAATATCCATCGTGGTATCTTTGCAGGGGCCTGAAGGACGGTTGTTTGGAATGCCTATGACAGGGATCCTCGGAGCTATATCCTGGATGCCGCTGACCAGATCCCTTTCGCAGGCGACCGCTACGATAGCACGAGGCACAAGATCTCGTATGACCTTGCGTGCTGCTGATCCTCCGGATGCTGTATGGATAATCACATCTGAATGGCTTTCGCAGATCTCGCGTGCCTTTGTCCTTGTCTCGCGGTCAAGACAGCGGGGGAAGATGGCAAGTACAGGTCCATTTCCCCTGTCAGGACGGATGAGAGTATTACTGACCCTTATGAAAGAATGACTGAGCCTGTCCCTTGATATTCCAAGAAGGGACGCGAAGCGGATCGCGAGGGGATACAGGAAGAAAAAAAGACTGCTGCCTCTCGTGAGACATATCTTCATATAACTCTTTTTCGTGAATACAGTCACGACAAGCAGAATATACCAGGCCAGCAGAATGACGGTCACTGAAAGGAAAACGATGCTTAGCGAGAACGCCCATATTCTACCGAATGACAGAAACCTCGGAAGAACAAGGTACCAGAAAAGAGCGCCGACAGTGAAAACGAAGACGATGACGAGCAATGAGAGTAAAATAAATGTCTTTTTACCCTCGTCGATATCGGCAGGCTCCTTACCACCATCCCAGTCGACCCATTCTTCTCCCAGGACCCTGCGAGGTTTATGTTCCTTCCCGTTATTTCCTTCATCTTTACTCATCGATAGAAATCTAACGCAGGGAAGAATTATCTTCAACAAGAATGATTGCTGTGAGAGAATCGACTTATGATCAACGGTGCAGAAATGGATGACAGGAAAGCATACACATTACTCGTAGTCGCGATGATCTCTATTTCATTCGCCGCTGTGTTTGTCAGGTTATCCGGCGCTCCACCATCGTCGGTTGCCGCGTTGAGGATGCTTTTCTCGTCGCTCCTGTTGTTTCCATTTGTGATTTTTTCAAAGAAGGTCCGAGGGGAGTTTTCATCTCTCGGAAAAAAGGATATCGTACTTCTTTTTGTGTCGGGCGGACTACTCGCAATTCATTTTCTCACCTGGATCACTTCGTTGTTTCTGACCGGAATAGTCAGCTCGATCGTTTTCGTTACGGCGAGTCCTCTGTTCGTCGCTGTTTATTCGGTCCTGGTATACAGAGAAAAAGTACCTGGTTTCTTCTGGGCCGGACTTGGCCTGGCTGCTGTCGGCGCGATAGTGATGGGAGGGAACAACCTCAGAGTGACCGGAGGAACCTCATGGAAAGGTGACCTTCTTGCAATCACGGGGGCGGTAGCCGCCGCCGGCTATTTTCTGACAGGCAGCAGACTCAGACTTAGATTATCGCTTCTTTCACATCTGTTCGCTGTCTATACCGTCGCGGCCGTGATCCTGGTTGCGGTGCTGCCGTTTACTGGTGGGAATCTTGCCGGCCTGCCTGTTAAAGCCTACGTTTATTGTCTGCTTATGGCCGTGGTTTGTCAGGGGGGAGGACATTCTCTTCTCAACTGGGCTTTGAAAAGGTTGAAGACGACCGTTGTTACCTTTTCGGTTCTTGCCGAACCGCTGGGGACGACACTCCTCGCTCTGATCATCCTGAGAGAGGTCCCTCTGAAGAGCGAGATTGCCGGAGGTCTGATAATATTGACAGGGCTGGCAATCGTGATCTATTTCAACCAGGCGTTCCAGAACGCCAGGGGTGTAAAGAGTTACTGAAGAGTAACTATTATGTCATTTACTTCCGCTATCAGTGCATGATCGCCCTGCCAGGTTTTAAGAAATTCCTCGAATGATTCACGGGCCTCGTTCTTTTTTCCGGTCCTCATCAGAGCGTGACCGAGATAGTAGAGTGTGCGCGGAGGAGAACTTTCCTTTTCGGCGAGTGTTTCGAGGATGGATACTGCTTCTTCGGATCTTCCCGTGTTGATATAGACCATGCTTTTGCCGAGCTGTGTTTCCAGATCCATGGGTGAGATCGATGATATTCTTTTCCACGCTACGAGAGATTTCTCGTAATTTCCTTTTTTGAAACGGGTCTCAGCGAGTCCCTTCAGGGCGCGAATATCTGTATCGTTCTTATAAAGGGCGAGCTGAAAGAATTTTTCAGCATCGCTGTACCGACTCAACGCGAATGAAGAGCGTCCCATATATAGGAACAGGTCTCCACCCGAAGCGCCGTTCTCTTTCGCAAGGCGCAAGGTGGTTATAGCGTCTTCATGCATATGCCGTTTACTGAGTACCTTTCCCAAAAGAAGCAGAAGTGCGGGTTCCCTTGGGAATATATGTCGTATCGAAAGTAACTGGGCATAGGCCTCCTGGAAATTTCCCTGCATGAAATAGGCCTCGCTGAGTATCAGGTTGCCTTCGAGATTCTTCATCGAGATGTTCAATCCATGTGCAGCGTATTTCTCGGCTGTCCTGTATTGCTTCTGTTTCATAGCTATCGATGCTATCCCGATGTGTGGAGGAGAATAATTTTGTTTGAGAGTGATCGACAATCGGTAAGCCTTCTTTGCTTCAGGCAGCGCACCCTTCTCTTCGAGCGCTTTTCCGCAGGCATACTGAATCTCGTTGTCAGCCGGTGATAACCTCGCGGCTTCCAGCAGATGGATGGAAGCCTCGTCATACAATTCCTTTTCGAGGAGCGCCATACCAAGGTTGTACTGGGCGTCGGCATCTTCATATCTGTGTTTGAGTGATTCTCTCCATTCACTGATCGCCCTGTCAAGTTCGCCCCTTTCGGCGGCCTCGATCCCAAGGTTATAATGCTTGATGGAAGCATCCGAGCAGCCGTTGGATATCAGGGCCAGAAAAGACAGGATCAGGATATAGAGTATCGATCTCATCAGAACTTCCTTTCTTTTACGGATACGGGGGACTTCCAGATAAAACATAATCATTAGCCGGAAATATTTCAGTATTTTTTTGTGTCAGAATGATAAAAAGAAGAGTAATTTTCATAAAATACATTAGGGGGTTAACTTAATATTAACAAAGAGGTTTACAAAATGCACTATAGGCTAACTGAAAATATGACTTCATATTAGGGTTGACTTTTCCCGTTGATATTGTAATATAGACAGCGGTGTTAACCGTAAGAATGGCAACTTTGGTTATTTCCAAGAGGAAGTCAAATAAATGCTTGAAAAAGAAGTAGTTTATGAGGCAACCCTCGATCATGATTTTCTGGATGAGATCTATTCGCTTCCAGGCGGTGAGGAAGTCAAGCGTTGTATCCAATGCGGTACATGCAGTGGCTCCTGTCCCCAGGGCGCGGTAATGGATCATGCGCCCAGAAAGATCTTTTCCCTGATCAGGGCTGGATTTCGAGATGAGGTCCTTGGGTCGAACACTATCTGGTTTTGTTCGTCCTGTTATTCGTGCGCGGTGAGATGTCCCAAGGAGATCAAGATCACCGATGTGATGTATGCGCTTAAGAGGCTGGCAATAAAAGAGGGAAAGGTGAAGGAGGGTAGAAGGGCGGCTGTGCTTTCCAGGAATTTTGTAAAGATGGTAAACAAGTACGGTAGAAATCATGAGACCGAGTTGATGACAAGATACATCATCGAGGCCGATCTTCTGAACGCCTTCAATTTCGCGCCCATTGGCCTGAAGCTTTTTTCAAACGGCAGATTGCCCATTCTTCCACACAAGATGAAGAATGTCGATCAGCTCAGAAAGATCATCAGGAAAGTCGACGAGATGGAGGGGATATAGATGAAATATACATATTATCCTGGATGTTCCGTCAGTGCGACCGCGAACCTTTATCAGGAATCGATCGATTCGGTGATGCCAGGGCTCGGGATAGAACTGGAAGAACTCGACGACTGGAACTGCTGTGGAGCTACAGCATATATGTCGGTCAGAGAGCTATTGAGCTTTGCGATATCGGCGAGAAACCTCGCCCTTGCTGAAAAGTTACACAGAGATCTGGTCACTCCGTGCAGCGCCTGTTATCTGGTACTGAACAAGACTAATAATTATTGCGCAGAGTATCCTGACATCAGGAAGAAAGTGGGACAGGCTCTGGAGGCAGGCGGTCTCAATTACAGCGGTAATGTCAAGGTGAGGCATCTTCTCGATGTCGTTGTGAACGATGTTGAAAAAGAGAAGATCGCCAGCACCTTAAAGAAAGATCTATCGGCTCTGAAAGTAGCGCCCTACTACGGATGCCAGATCGTTCGCCCCGAGATCGGGCTCGATGATCCGGACGACCCCCAGAGCATGGATGAACTGATTCGTTCTGTCGGCGCGACATGTGTCGATTATTCTATGAAGACGAAGTGCTGTGGAGCATCTCTCATGGGTACCGAGGAGAAGAAAGCCCTCCACC